>CAMCFM010000067.1 GCA_945874095.1 Candidatus Kuenenia stuttgartensis | reverse complement strand
GAAAAAGAGATAGAATATTACTTGGAGCCGAAGGCTTTACCAGCCTTACGACGGACGACTTCACCTTCATAACGGATACCCTTACCCTTGTAAGGTTCCGGAGGGCGTGACTTCCGTACCACGGCAGCAAACTGACCAACGGCTTGCTTGTCGGCACCCGAAATGGTCATGTGTGTTGGGTCAGCCAGTGTGACAGTCACACCTTCAGGCGGGTCAAGTACTATTTGATTTGCAAATCCAACCTGAAGTGCAACTTGTTTGCCTTTAAGTTGAGCCTGATAACCCACACCTTGGATCTCAAGCTTCTTGATGAAGCCCTGACTCACACCAACAACCATATTATTGACAAGGCTGCGCATCAGCCCGTGAAGAGCTCTGCTCTCGCGTTCATCGTTAGAACGCTGAACAAGAATTTCTTTGCCCTCGTCACCCATCACCACAGTGATGAGAGGGTGAACCGCAAGCTGAAGCTTGCCTTTTGGGCCTTCTACTTGAACATCTTGACCCGTAACGGCCACTTTCACGCCGCCTGGTACGGGCACAGGTTTTCGACCAATTCTCGACATATCTGATACCTCTTATATGAACCTGTGACCGATCAATAAACCATTGCCAGTACTTCACCGCCGACTTTGGCGGTACGTGCCTGACGATCGCTGAGAATGCCCTTGGGAGTACTCAGAATCTGGATACCAAGTCCGGAGAGGATCGGTTTCAGTTCTTTGTATCCGGCATAAACACGGCAACCTGGTTTGGAAACGCGATCGATCTTTGAGATCAGGCGTTCGCCATTAGGGCCATATTTGAGATGGATCTGAAGGGTCTTTGCGGGAGTTGTTTCAATCTCTTCGAAATCCCAAATGTAACCTTCTTCACGAAGGGTCTGTGCAATACCACGGCGCATGGCCGATGTTGGCATAGAGACATAGGGCTTTTCGATACGTACTGCGTTCCGAATACGAGTGAGCATGTCTGCTATCGGGTCGGTCATCATGGAAGTTGTCGCCTCGATTCCTCACCATGAGTCACTATCGTCTGTCGATAGTCGTCATGATGGGTTCCAAAAGATGCCTGGAAATATTTGTGCGGAATTACCAGCTGGCTTTTTTCATTCCCGGAATCAGACCTTGGTGGGCCATCTTCCGGAGACAGATTCGACATAGGCCGAATTTGCGGTAATAGCCACGAGGGCGACCGCAGAGTTGGCAACGGTTACGGTGCTGCACCTTGAATTCGGGTGTCGCAAGAGATTTTAGAAACTTGGCTTTCGTTGACATGGTTCAATGCACCTGTGGGTATATCATTTGCCGCCGGCACGTTGACCGGGTTGTCGGAAAGGCATGCCAAAAGCAGTCAGTAGCTCACGTGCATGATCGTCTGTCTTGGCGCTGGTGACGATGGTGATATCCATACCCAAGGTGTGCTGGATTTTATCCGCATCAATCTCAGGAAAGATCACCTGCTCACTGATACCCAGGCTGTAGTTGCCGTGACCATCAAAACTGTTCGGATTAATTCCGCGAAAGTCACGAATCCGGGGTAATGCGACAGCCACGAGACGGTCAAGAAACTCATACATGCGTGCACCACGAAGAGTCACCTTCGTACCGATCGCGTTTCCTTCACGGAGACGAAATCCAGCAACAGATGTCTTTGCTTTTGTCGTAACCGGCTTTTGACCAGCAATCTTAGTCAGGTTGTCAGTGGCTTGTTCCAGGATATTTTTGTCCTGAGTGGCCTTCCCGACACCCATATTGATAACGATCTTCTCAAGACGAGGTACTGCCAGACGATTCGAAATATTGAATTTCTTTTGAATCGTTTCAGCGATCGTCTTATTGTATTGTTCGTACAAACGAGCCATGGCCGGTTTTACTCACTCTTCGGGGCTGATTTAGCAGAGACCCGTGAAGGTTTTGCTCTACCGATTGCGCCCAGGGACTTGTTTGAGACTTTGCAGAAACGTTCTTTCTGGCCGTTCTCGTTGATACGGATACCAAGTCGTACGGGTCTTTTCAGATCCGAATTATAGAACATGACATTCGAAACAGCGACAGGCATTTCCTTAGAAAGCCGACCACCCTGCTGATTTTTTGCACTTGGCTTAAGGTGCTTGTAAACCCGGTTCACGCCTTCGACGAGAACTTTGTTACGTTCCTTAAGAACCTTGATCACCTTACGAGGTTCGGGGCCTTTGTCATCCCCGGTGATCACGACGACCTGATCGTCTTTACGAATCAACATGACTCATTGACCTTCTGGAGAATGCTCAGACCACTTCGGGGGCCAGGCTGATGATCTTGGTGAATTGGCGTTCACGAAGTTCGCGGGCAATAGCACCGAAAATCCGTGTACCACGAGGTTCCCCATCATTATTGATGAGTACGACTGCATTACGGTCGAACTTGACATAAGAACCATCTGGTCGACGGGTCTGATTGCGTAACCGAACGATCACACATCGTACCACATCACCAGCTTTGACATCACTACCTGGTGATGCCTTTTTAACGCTGGCAATAATCACATCGCCAATACCAGCGCTACGTCTTTTGTAATGGCTGGCGCTACCGCCAAGTACCTTGAAGCACATCACTTCCTTGGCACCCGTATTATCAGCCACATCGAGGCGGGACTGCATTTGAATCATTGGATACTCCTCATTGCTTGATCAGAAAGTGAATGGATCAAGATCCAGTCGTTTCGGTGATAGCGGACTTAGAGGGACGAATGACCCGAATGACTCGCCAACGCTTCGTCTTTGAAATCGGTCGTGTTTCGACAACCTCGACCAAATCTCCCTCATGGCTTATCTGCTCTTCATCATGAGCAATGGCCACGGTTCGACGACGTTGGAATTTTCCATACTTTGGGTGAGGAACCAAACGATCGATTTCAACACGACGTGTTTTAGTCGTCTTGTCGGAGGTGACCACTCCGATCTCGGTTCTGCGATTGCCGCGAATCGGCAGTGCGGCGGAACTCATGACTTTCTTCCTCTGATCTCAGGCACATACTGACTTGTTAATTTATCACAGGGTCTCATCAAAATACTCACTTGCTGCTTGCAAGTTCGCGTTCTCTGAGAATTGTCTTGATGCGAGCGATTTCACGTCGGGCTTTGATGATTTCGCTAGGAGCTTCAAGACGTTCGGTTTGACGTTGAATACGTAACCGAAAGAGTTGATTCTGAGCTTCAGCAATGGACGACTGAAGTTGTTCCGAAGACTGCTCTCTTAGGGCTTTAGGCTTGCTCATGTCTGGATCTCAAATACTCAAGCGTCAGAGTGTAGGTCTACGGGTGACAAAACGACATGCCATGGGAAGCTTGTAAGCAATACGTGCAAGAGCTGCACGGGCTACATCTTCACTGATACCAGACAATTCATAAATGATTGTGCCCGGTTTGACAACAGCGGCCCAGTACTCAACTTCACCCTTACCTTTACCCATCCGCGTTTCAGCAGGAATTGCTGTTACACTCTTATGAGGGAAGACCCGGATATAAAGCCGACCACCGCCCTTGACTGACTGACTTGCAACAATACGGCCTGCTTCAAGTGTTTGGGCCGAAATCTTACCAGGCTCAAGCACTTGAAGTCCGTACTCACCAAAGGCAACAAAATTGCCTCTGGTTGCATTACCTTTTATTCGGCCTTTTTGGGTTTTTCGGTATTTGACCCGCTTTGGCATCATTGGCATAGGAATCGTCCTTTTCGAGATAGTCGCCCGTGTTCACCCAGACTTTGATACCAATGTGTCCCTGGGCGGTCTTAGCTTCAGCAAAACCATAGTCAATACGTGCACGGAGGGTCGATAGAGGAATCGATCCTTGAGAAGCCTGTTCCGAGCGGCTCATTTCCGCTCCGCCCAAACGACCTGCAAGGAGAACCTTAATACCCTTCGCACCATTGCCCATGGTGTTTTCAATGGCCCGCTTCATTGTCCGACGGAAACTGCCACGCTTTTGAAGCTGTTCAGCAATATCCTCGCTGATCAGTTGGGCACTAACTTCAGGACGAGCCACTTCTTCGATCTTGATCTCAATCCGACGACCTGTGAGGCCCTGAAGGCGTTCCTGAAGACGTTCGACTTCAGTTCCCTTTCGACCAATGATAATCCCAGGTCTGGCTGTGAAAACGATCACCTTCACAGCATCGCGAGTTCGCTCAATCTCAACCTTAGGAATCCCTGCATTGACAGGGGCATCTTCCTTATTACCACGAAACTTCTCACGGTGGTGAATGTTACCGTAGTATTGTTTGATGAATTTGCGAATCTTAAAATCTTCACCGAGAAGATCCTTGAACTCTTGCTTTGTGGCGTACCAGCGGCTACGCCAGTCTTCCATCACACCAACTCGGAATCCCGTAGGATTGACTTTCTGACCCATCGTGCTGAAACTCCTCGAGTGTCTTTAGGTGTCAATCCTCTAACACGGCTGAAAGATCGCCGAGTCCAATCGAAATATGACTGGAGCGACGACGAATCGTATTCGCCATGCCACGACTGCGGGTCATGATGCGTTTCATCATGGGTCCACCGTCACCGCGAGCATCAATGATCAAAAGATCACCTGGGTCACGGATACCTTGATCTTCAGCGTTGGCCATCGCGCTCTTCAGGACATTTTCAATCATCCGGGCCGACCTGTGTGGCAGGTGCTTGAGAATGTCCAAAGCATCATCGGCGTACTTATTACGGATCAAATCCAGGACCGGCTTGACCTTCCGGGACGAGATCCGAGCAAATCTGTGCTGTGCGTTGTAAACCATTAGCTTGCTCGCTTGTTAAAGTGATTTAGAATCACTTCTTGCCCTTGGCCTTGCCGCCGTGACTTCGGAAAATCCGAGTCGGGGCAAACTCGCCTAATTTGTGACCTACCATGTCTTCAGTCACATACAATTTGATGAATGTTTTACCGTTGTGGATCGCAAAGTTTCGACCTACAAACTCTGGAACAATCGTGCAAGCACGAGCCCAAGTTTTGATCGCTTCGCGATTTCCACCAGCTTCTGCTTTCTCAACCTTTTCGTAGAGCCGCTCATCAACATACGGCCCTTTTTTCAGTGATCTCGACAAGATGAATCTCCTGATTCAGTTCCGTTGTGAATTAGACCTTGAGTTGGCCATAACGCACGGAACGACGTCGTTTGACAATCATGCCGTTAGATGGCTTACGAGGTTTACGTGTCTTACCACCCTTAGCCAGTACACCTGTCCGGCTACATGGGTGACGTCCACCTGATGTCCGGCCTTCACCACCACCCATCGGGTGATCATGAGGGTTCATGGCTACGCCACGAACGTGAGGCCGAATACCCATATGTCTGGCGCGACCAGCTTTACCAATCCGGATATTCATGTGGTCTGAGTTGCCCAGCACACCAATCGTAGCACGGCAAGCGGATGAAAACCGTCGCACTTCACCTGAGGGTAAAGTAATCTGGGCCCATGCACCTTCACGAGCTGTGAGCGTGGCTGCACAACCTGCAGAACGACACAATTTACCACCAGAACCAGGAACGATTTCGATATTGTGAATCGACATCCCGGTAGGGATCTTCGAGAGAGGAAGGCAGTTACCAAGCTTAGGTTCAGCCGTTGGACCTGATCCTACGATCGCACCAGCAGCGAGACCTTCAGGGGCTAAGATGTAACTCTTCTTACCGTTCTCAAACTGAACAAGTGCAATCCGAGCCGATCGGTTTGGATCATACTCGATGTGAGTCACTGTCCCGGCAATACCATCGAAGTCAACTCTTTTGAAGTCAACCATACGGTACATCCGACGTGATCCGCCACCACGTGATCGAACGGTAATGAAACCTTGGTTGTTTCGACCAGCACGCTTCTTCATCGTGGTGACGAGACTTTTTTCCGGCTTCTTATTTTTATCTGTCAACTCGGCGAAGTCAGAGACCGACGCGTTACGTCGTCCTGCAGTCGTCGGTTTGTAATACTTGATACCCATGAATCACCTGTTAGGAATGCTGATTTGAACTGCCATCGGCGGCGAGTATCAATAGAAGTCAATACGGTGTTCGGTCGACAGCTTTACAACGGCTTTCTTGAAGCCACTTGTCATGCCAACACGTGTTTTATAACGACGTTTCTTACCAAGACGATTGACAGTCCGAACGTCAACAACCTTAACGTCAAACAGAATCTCAACAGCATTCTTGATCTCTGTTTTGGTCGCCAGTTGATTCACTTGAAAAGTGTAAGCGTTGTAACGCTCAGCTGCAAAGGTTGCCTTTTCTGTGATCAACGGACGAAGTAGTACTTGGTATGGCTCAAGTACAGGTCCAGAACGCGTGTATTGTGGCGGTCTTCGAAGTGTGACCATAGTTATACTCAGGCCTCCACAGCCGCGACTGGGCGGCGGATCACAGGTTGTTCGGCGAGTTGCTTCAGTTTACCAAAAGCTTCTCGTGTCAGAACTAGGTAACGCTGCTTGAGAATGTCAAGAGCGTTGAAGTCGCTGACTGGTGATATCTTCACGCCTTCAATATTGCGTGCCGATTTGTAGAAATTTGGGTCGTGCTCGTGCAGACCGATCAACAAAGTGGCTGTGCCCAGCGTTTGCTTGGCTGCCTGAGTTTTGTTTGCTGTCTCGTACTTGGCAATATCAGGGCGTTGCTGGGCTGCAAGGGCACGAGCGACGACCTGAGTCTTTGGCTCGGTCAGGTTCAGCCCATCAAGAATCAAGATCTGATTGTCTTGAATCTTTGACAGGAGAGCCATACGAGTTGCAAGACGAACAGCCTTCTTTGGCATCGTGTATGTGTAATCACGATTCCGGCGGGCAAAAGCCACACCGCCGCCAACACGCTTGTTCGTACGCTTGGCACCAACACGGGCATTACCCGTACCTTTTTGGCGGAATAGTTTCTTGCCACTGCCAGCAACGTCAGAACGGCCTTTGGTGTTCACCGTACCAACACGACGGTTGGCCTGATACATCAAGACCACGTCGTGAAGCAGTTGCTTATTGACATGACCACCAAGGATGGCGGGATCTATCGACTCTTCGCCGATTTTCTCGCCCTTTGTATTGAAAACTGGAAGACTCAACATGACCGGGTTCTCACGATGACGAATGATTTCGAGTACAGGTGTACCAAAGCGATCATGCCTTGACCGATTGGCGAATCGTAACAAATGCGCCGTTAGGGCCAGGAACAGCCCCCTTCACCAGCAGCAGGTTCGATTCGAGATCGATTTTGACCACCTTAAGATTTTTAGCAGTCACACGTGCCACACCATAGTGTCCAGGCTTTTTCACACCTGGAAAGGTACGGGACGGGTCAGCGGATGGTCCGCTGGAACCTGGGTGACGGTGCATACGCTTCACACCGTGAGTGGCTCGCAAACCTTTGAATCCGTGGCGCTTGATAACACCAGCGAAACCACGACCTTTGCTGATCCCAATCACGTCAACACTTCGAATTTCGCTGAATTGATCGACGGTGAGAATCTTACCAATCTCAATGCCTTCCAAGCCGGCGGCATTTTCCTGACGAATTTCGCGAACGAATTTCTTTGGTTCTGATTCTGCTAATTTGGCGTGGCCACGCTCTGCAGCCGTTGCACTTTTACGACGCTTGTCTGCAAAACCCATCTGGATCGCGGAATAACCGTCGCGTTCCTCAGTCTTTAATTGCAGTACCGTGCAAGGTCCACATTCCAGAACTGTGACTGGTACAATCGTACCATCTTCCTGGAATATTTGTGTCATGCCGATCTTACGGCCCAACAGTCCTACATTCATCGTCCA
This sequence comes from Candidatus Kuenenia stuttgartensis, assembly GCA_945874095.1. Classification (GTDB taxonomy): domain Bacteria; phylum Planctomycetota; class Planctomycetia; order Isosphaerales; family Isosphaeraceae; genus QWQI01. The sequence goes on along the minus strand of CAMCFM010000067.1, from coordinate 4,642 downwards.
TTACTCCCAGGATCACAACAGCTCATACGCAGAGTTATTGTATTCCTTACTTCATACCTGTTTGACCGATCTCTTGTCGCTTCATCATCCACCAGTTAAGCCTTCTTGAAAGCTTACCTGACGCTTTGGACTGTTAGCGGGCAATATTGCCAGAGCTTCGATCGCCGCTCTTGTTTTACAAGCCGAGTTGACTTCATACGTCATATTGGCGTAGGTTTCAGTCTCGATGCGGTTTTTACCAACCACTTTCCTGATCGAATCATTCTACTGACTTGTCAGTAAAAGATCAATCTTTATCAGCTACCACTTGGACCAGCTTTGATCTTGATATCAACGCCAGCAGGTAGACTGAGCTTATTGAGTGCATCAATCGTTTTGTTCGTCGGCAGAACAATATCAATCAAACGCTTGTGGGTCCGAATTTCGAACTGTTCGCGTGATTTTTTATCAATGTGCGGGCTACGCAGCACTGTGTATCGTTCAATCCGGGTTGGCAACGGAATTGGTCCGTGAACCTGAGCTTCCGTACGTCGAGCAGTTTCCACGATCTCTTTGGCGGATTGGTCCAAAATCGTGTGATCGTAGGCTTCCATTCGGATCCGGATGCGGTCGTTACTCATATCCCCGTTACGCTTTTAGCGCCCTTGTCTCAGACATCTTACCTCAATAAATCAGGTTCTCTCGACGCGTTGTCTTGATTGACCTGACTCTGACGTTTCCAAAAACACCGCTATCAATGCGGAGTGTCGAATATTACCAGACCGACCTCCACATGTCAACGATTCCTTCTTGATTACTTCGGATTTTTTTATTCCATGACTTGTTCATTTCGCCTATCCCCTATCGATCATTTCCTGATTATTTTCGTACCGACCGCCCAACCCAGCTCCCATTCCGTTTCGTAATCTCTACGTATTCACTTTATTTCACAGGTATTACATCAACTCCCATAAATCGCTTTCAACGATTCTTGGGCGGCCTTGATCGTTCCCTGGATGTCTGATTCTGTATGTCTCACCGAAACAAATGCTGCCTCAAATTGTGAACATGGGAGATAAACCCCTCTGGCCAGCATCTCCCAGAAGAATCTTCCAAAAAGAGCTGTATCAGAGCGCTTTGCATCTTCGTAATTCCAGATAGGGTCTGCATTAAAGAAGAGTGTGATCATACTTCCCACGCGCTGTACCCGTGCTGGAACCTTGAGGTCATGGCAAACCTTCCTCAATCCCTCTTCCAGCTGACTCGTGATCTGTTCCAGATAAGGATAAGGGTTCGTCTCCTGGAGAATCCTGACTGTTTCCATACCTGCGGCCATGGCCAGTGGATTTCCTGATAAAGTCCCTGCTTGAAAGACTTTACCTGAAGGGCTGACTTGCCCCATGATCTGCTTGCTGGCCCCATAAGCCGCCGCTGGGAGGCCGCCGCCAATAATTTTTCCGAGGGCCGTCAAATCAGGCGTCACTCCATAACGTTCCTGAGCTCCGCCCAAGGCCAGACGAAAGCCCGTCATGACTTCGTCGAACATCAGAATCGTTCCAGATTTCTCAGTGATCTCCCGAAGTTGCTCAAGATAATCCGGGCGGGGCGGTACGAGCCCCATATTACCGGCCACTGGTTCGAGAAGAACCGCCGCAATCTGATCCGGATGCTGACGAAACAGCTCCTGAATCGCCTCAATATCGTTAAATGGGCAGAGTAGGGTGTCTACGACGGCACCTGGAGTCACTCCGGGGCTGTTTGGGGCACCCAAAGTGGTGGCTGCTGAACCGGCCTGAACCAGTAGAGAATCGACGTGTCCGTGATAATGACCAGTCATTTTGACGATCTTGTGGCGACCTGTCACGCCTCGGGCGAGTCTGACAGCCGACATCGCGGCTTCAGTTCCGCTCGATACAAACCGGCACATCTCGATGGAAGGCACCACAGAGGCCACCAGTTCGGCGATCTCAGCCTCTCGTTCGGTGGGTGCTCCAAACGAGGTACCATCTTCTAACGTATCTCTAACTGATTTTAGGACTTGCGGGTTTCCATGTCCGAGAATCATCGGGCCCCACGACCCGATATAGTCGATATATTGATGGCCATCAATGTCCCACAGATAGGCCCCCTCGGCACGCTTCATAAACGGAGGCTTGCCGCCGACTGCTCCAAAGGCACGTGCCGGGCTGTTGACCCCGCCGGGGATCACGCGGCAGGCGCGTTCGAAGGCCGCTTCGCTGGCTGGAAGGGCGTAATCCGGGCGACTGATGGCGGGCGTTTTGACTTGATTGTGCTGGGACATTTGAAGGCTTTTTTTGAGATAGAGATGGATTGGCTATGGAAGTCTATACCACTACTGGTTTTACATAATATTTCATGGAGAATCGGCGACGTTTTAGCGCCGCCAGATTCTTCAGTTCCAGCAGCCTCAGTCAGCCACAAGTGCTTTTAGCTCTTATAGTTGAGAACTTTTGAGGGGATCTGGAGCAAGTCGGTTGGGACGACAGCGTTGTTCGAGCCGGAGCGGAACCCTTCGAGGTCAAGTGTGACGTACTTGAACCCCAGTTCACGAAAGACTTTGACGAGTTCCAGGCGCACTTCAGGGGCGGCAAAGGCGGGTAGATCGTCGAGAGGAATCTCGACTCTGGCGAGGTCGCCCTTGTGATAACGGACGCGACAGACGCGGAGACCGCGTTCGCGGAGCCACTGTTCGCCTTCGTCGATCATCCGAACCTTCTCAGGGGTAACGACTTCGCCATAAGCGATCCGGCTTGAGAGGCACGGTGTGGCGGGTTTATCCCAGGTGGGCAGGCCCCAGGCTTTGGCGAGGTCGCGGACGTCGGCCTTGCTGAGCGAACATTCCTGGAGCGGGTGGCGGACGTTGTTTTCTGATGCGGCACGCATGCCCGGGCGGTGGTCGCCGGCATCGTCCGTATTAGCGCCTGAGACGATTACGTCGGCGTCGAGATGGTTGAGCAGGCCGGAGAGTCTTCCGTAGAGTTCACTTTTGCAGAAGTAACAGCGGTCAGGGTTGTTACGAAGATAATTAGGGTCGGCAAATTCTTCGGTTTTGATAACTCTGTGGCGAATTCCAATCTGTCGGCCAAGGGCTTGCGCTTCTTCAAGCTCTCCAGCGGCCAGGCTATCGGAAACGGCGGTGACGGCGATTGATTGATCGCCAAGTGCCTCGAAAGCGGCTTGGGCGACGACGGTGCTGTCCACCCCGCCGGAATAGGCGACGGCCACCCGACCATAAGATCGGATGAGTTCGACAAGTCGGTCGCGTTTGGCGACGAGTTCAGGATCAGTCCAGGCGTTGGTCGTCATATAGGGCGTGGCTCCGCACGTTTTTTCGCTCAAGTGGATCGAACCCACCCGGCGGTTCTGCTAGAGGATGTGGATTTATCGTTCGTATCTGAATCATTATTCCAAAACCGGACGGGATTCGCAAAACACCAGTTCGTGATGCAAAGAATGAACATGGCGGAATCCGATTGTTTCACACCTGTTCAGAACATGCTAAACTACTCTTGAATCAAGGGTTATTGGCGAATGGTCTCAGCTATGGATTCAGGTCAAAAATGTCAAAAGTCAAATGCAGGTGTGGAAATGAAGTGTTGTTTGAGCCGGCTCCCGGGGCCGACACCGTCAAAGTCTTGTGCCATCGGTGCGGGTCGAGGATTCGAGTTCGGATCAGCTCTTCGGAAAAACAGCCGCTGGACAGCCCCAAGAAATCCGACGGTTTCGTGCGATTTTTCTGTCCCTGCGGACGACGCCTGAAAGTGATCGCAAAAGCCGCCATGCCGTCGCATGGTCGTTGCCCGGACTGTGGCCGAACCGTGCCTGTACCAGCTCCTGAAAACACCCGTATGGACGACCCTGCCGAAATGCCCACCAGCGAACTCACTCCAGAAGAAGTGGCCGTAATGAACGGCTGGAGAAGTCGTTACGCTGATCATTGAACGGAATGGATTGTGGCGAATGAGAGGTTTTTTAAAACCAACCAACCGGGTTTGAAAAACGCCTCATTTATTTGGCGTGAATCGGCACTGGAAACGGGTGGGATTCATCCCACCCTACTTTGTTAGGATTGGATTTATCTAGCCGGTCTTGGCGCAAGCCCCGGTTCCGCATATCGAACCCAACCGGGGCTATCGCCAAGATCGGCTAGAAAAGCGGAGGTTATCTCCAGCCCGTTACTTAGGGCCAGTCAATCTCCGTATTTTTCACGTAACCGGGCCGAGAGCCTGAGGATAAGTTGGGCACGCTCAAACTGGTCGACCCATTCGGCGACCACTGCGGCCCTGAGGTTGTCGGCAACGCTGTTGGCAAAGCCTAGTGAGCAAGAAGTTCCGTCGAGTTTAGCCGCTTCATCGCGAATCTTGGCCAGCGTTTTTTCGCCGTATCGAGCCACTTCAAAATTGTCTTCGCTGATAAAGATCAGGGCCGGTACACGCTGGCCACCGTTGATTTTGATCCATGGGCCAAGATCAGGCGAAACCGCATCCCTGTCGACATATCGCAGATCAATCAGGCCTTCAGGGGCTGCCTGAACGATGTGTTCAAAAATCGGACACTGGCTTGCACAATCGCCGCACCAGGTGCCTGAGAGACAAAAAACCTTCATGTGACGCTTGAAACTGCTCAAAACGGTTTTCTGATG
>CAMCFM010000066.1 GCA_945874095.1 Candidatus Kuenenia stuttgartensis | reverse complement strand
GGGAAACTTTCTATACTAAAATATTCGTCACAGAACAGGTGCGACATATAGCCGGTCATGATCCCGGCCGCCATATAAACGCGCACCCAGTGATTCTCATGGGGGTAATAAAGGTACATGATCGAACCCCAGATCACGCACGTTGGAAGGCTGTGGAACATGCCCCTGTGAACCGTCAATCGGGCCAGGATCCATCGGATCCCTTTTGAGCAGAATGCAGCCGCTAAAAGAGTGATCCACAATCGCATTTCAAAAGCCATTGGAGGTTGGACCCGGCCTGATGCCACCCAGAAAACTAACGCTCCAAGCACGGCCGAGATACTTTTAATGTGCTTGATTTCGTTGCCTGAATCGCTGTCTAAGTCTGGCAGCATTCCGCCCAGGATCGAAAGTAACAAAGCCACCGAGCCGTAGAGCCAGTCAATTCCGATAAGTGTCCATGTGGTCAGGGCATAGGTGACCCCGAAGGTGCTGGAACATTTTAGGTGTTGATGAAAGTTTCCCACAGTTCCCAGCCTCCTGCCGGGTCTGTCCAATCATTTTGAGTCTGGGGATCGCCCTGCAAATTTATCAGGCCGATCCCCCAATCCGTCATCGCACGTAAACACCACGTCAGGAGTGATTAAGCAGCCTTCAGCCACTGACGGATTTCGCCCACGTTATCACCCCATCCCTGGCCAAGCCGATTTTGAAGGAAAGCGGCATAGAGCAGGTCGAGCGTGTCGGTCATGTGACGGATTTGCTCAATCCGGGCCAAGGTGGCTTCCCGCCCGGCAGCCTCTTCGAGCTTCGGCAATGCGGCACTTCCGACTGCAAACGTTTCGGCTTGCAAAGTCAGTTCATACTGCTGGTCGTGACGCACCAGAATCAAGCCGGCCTTGCGTGGCAACTTACCTGACTGCAGAGCTTTAAGAGCCTCAGGCATACGTGCTGGGCCAACATCGTTAAGCTGGTCCCGACCGGTTTCACCCTTGGGGCAATCGAGCTGGAGCGTTCGGGTCATCATGACCGTGACTTCCGTTCCGTCGGCCAGCGCGATGGTGTCCGAACGTGTCGCCAAAGTGTGCCAGAGCCAGATTAGAAATTCGTTGCCAAGTACATCTGGCAACTGACTTTCGGGATCAGCCCAGGAGATAGCCCCTTCTTCGTGCCCGTCCGCAAAAACGGTGAACTTGGCTGGATCGCCATAAGGCATTGTCAGGCCGAGCTTTGTAGCCAGGCCAGCAGCTAGTCGTCCAGCAGTCACGATGTGGAGATCGCCTCCAAAGGTGTCGCGAAACAGTGGTGCAACACGGTCCAGCACATTGGCGGAACTGGCTGAGCTGTAAAGGGTTTGGCTTGATTGATCCCACATCAGGGGATGCATGGCCATGCGGCGATATCGACCATCGGCAGCCTCGGCCTGGGCACGGGCCAGAGCCGACTCCTTGGCCTCTTCCTTTTGATCTTTCGTTGGACGACCGGAAGGGTTACCAGATGAAAGGGCTTTGATTTCGATCTCGGTGTAAGCCTTCAGAATGTTGGACGGAATTTTGTCGACATCGAACCTCATGCCGAGGTGCAGACAATCGTCGTAAACATTGTTCTCAAAACTGATTTCGGAATCCAGAAGGTGGCGGCCACCGTTGAATCCGATGCTGACCCCATCCTGGGATTCGATGGTGCCGTACTTACCGATCGCGTTTTGAGTGAGCTTTTCAATCGTTTCGTCACCAAAAGGTGCTGTGGCAACACCTTCGACAGCGAATCGGACAAAACTGACGCGACCATTGAAAAAAGCCATGATCCCACTCCTTCGGGAAGCTGTCCAACGTGTTTTTTTGATTACCAGACGACTGGGCCTTGGTAGAGGCGCCGAACGTCGAGCATCATGGATATTAATCGACAGAGACCGTCGACCTGAATCGGTGGAAGTTCGTGACGAATCGAGACGCTGAGACGATTAGCCGGATTAGATCAACTTTAATGACTGGGAGGTTTGGCCATGGCGTCCATTAAATCAATCAACGTTCTTCTAACGCCGATTCTGGCCTGTGTTTCAGAGCAAAAAAGAACAGTGCAAGTCCTTATACGCCAATACTTTTTGTCGCTGGTACAAAACGAGATCGGTGGTTCAGGTTTGACTTGCTCATACCGGATTCCGGGGGATGGTATTGAATATGATCTGGTTTTAGGGCCAAAGGCACGGTCCATATCAGGCTTGGGCAACGCCCATGGTACTCGTAAGCCAATAAGAAGTAAACTTTTACCACCATCCCACCAATCCGGCATGAGCCATTCGGCTTTGCAACGTGAAACAATAACCGGGAATCGTTACCCTCTGGCAACACTCTGGAGACATGCGGATGGGCACGATTTTCAGCGTCAGATCAGTTGGCGCAAGTCGTTTTATACCAGTGAGTTTTGTCGCTGGAACAAAACGGAATCGGTGCTTCAAGTTCGGCTTGGAAATGCGGAACGATGACTGGGAATCGTTACCCTCTGGCAACAGTTCGAAGACACGCGGATGGGCACGATTTTCAGCGTCAAATCATTCGGCGCAAGTCGTTTTATAACAGTGAGTTTTGTCGCTGGAACAAAACGGAATCGGTGCTTCAAGTTCGGCTTGGAAATGCGGAACGATGACCGGGAATCGTTACCCTTTGGCAACTCTCTGGAGACACGCGGATGGGCACGATTTTCAGCGTCAGGCCAGTCGACGCAAGTCGCTTTATACCAGTGAGTTTTGTCGCTGGAACAAAACGGAATCGGTGCTTCAAGTTCGGCTTGGAAACGTCAAACGACAACGGAGAATCGTTACCCTCTGGCAACAGTTCGAAGACACGCGGATGGGCACAATTTTCAGCGTCAGAACAGTCAGCACAACTCGTTATATACCAGTGATTTCCGTCGCTGGAACAAAACGAGATGTGCGGTTGAATTCGATCCTATTAAAAGGTGGCCTGATCACTGCAAGTTGATGAACTGGAGTGGGAAGCCGGGGTTATTGGCTTTAAAGTGAGCGATGACGGCTTGGAGTTCGTCGATTTTTTTGGCGGTCACGCGGACCTTTTCGTCCATGATCTGGGCTTGGACTTTCATGCCTAACCCTTTGATGGCTTTGACCATGGTGCGGGCGTCGTCGGTTTCGATACCTCGGTGCATGGTCATGGTTTCGCGGACGGAGTCGTGTGAGGCTTCTTCGATTTTGCCACGTTTGATGGCGTTGACGGCGACCCCTCGTTTGGCCATTTTTTCTTTAAGGACTTGAATCACGGTGTCGAGCTGGCCTTTGTGGTCTGCCAGAAGTGTGAGGGTGTGATTCTTTTTGTCCCAGTCGATGTTTGCTTTAGTGCCTTTGAAGTCGTATCTTACAGCGATTTCATGCTGGGCCTGCGTCACGGCGTTGTGCATTTCGACGTCGTTGATTTCACTGACGATGTCAAACGAGTGATTATCCGCCATGATGACTTTCAGACCTCAAGCTAGGGATTTTGGAGAACGGGATTGTGAAGTTGCCGTCTATCACATATATTGATGATACTCCGTTACTATCTGCAAGAGGATGCGTTCTTTTTGCCGATAGGTCCAAGCACATGTTCTGGTTCTAGGAACCGGTGGTCGTCGCGGTTTAGATTGATCGGCACTGCTTTGGCAGACGTTCAAAATCAGCCCGTTGATGCCTGGCCGGCATTGGTTTCAAGTCGATGGTCGATCGCAACCTTATCAACGAATATGACGTAACAGAAGAAGAGTTGGCTGCTCTTGTGGGGCTAGATTCCCCGAGCATGGACCAACTGCAACTTGGCAGCCCGAGCTTTGACATTGGCTCGATTGTTACTGGCCGAGTGATTGAAGTCGATGGCGACCGCGTGATCGTGGACATCGGCTTTAAGGCTGAAGGTCTGGTTCCGCTCAACGAGTGGGAAGACGAAGAGCCACCCAAGCCAGGCGACGAAGTGGAAGTCCTGCTTGAGGACATGGAAGACGAGACCAGCGAAGTCCGTCTCTCCCGCCGCAAAGCCTTGCGGATGCGAGCCTGGGAAAATGTTATCGCCAAGCATCATGAAGGCGATGTGGTGGAAGGTATCGTCAACCGTAAGATCAAGGGTGGTCTGCTGGTCGATATCGGCGTGAACGTGTTCTTGCCTGCCAGCCAGGTCGACATCCGCCGTCCGCCCGATATTCAGGACTTCGTTGGCCAGATGGTCAAGTGTATGATCCTGAAGATCGACGAAAGCCGTCGCAACATCGTGGTCAGCCGTCGGAAGCTGATCGAGATGACCCGCGAAGATCAGAAGAAGCGGCTTCTCTCGGAGATCGAAATCAATCAGGTTCGCACCGGTACCGTCAAGAACATTGCCGACTTCGGCGCGTTCGTCGACCTGGGCGGGATCGATGGCCTTCTGCACATCACCGATATGTCCTGGGGCCGGATCAACCACCCAAGCGATATGCTGAAGATCGACGACCAGATCGAAGTGATCGTTCTGAATGTCGACAAGGAACGCGAGAAGATCGCCCTTGGCCTGAAGCAGAAGTCTGCCAGCCCTTGGGAAGGTGTGGCTGAGAAGTACCCAGTCAGCACGAAGGTGATTGGCGAAGTGGTCAATGTGATGAGCTATGGCGCATTCGTGAAGCTTGAAGAAGGCATCGAAGGCCTGGTTCACATCAGCGAAATGTCCTGGACGAAGCGGATCAACCACCCAAGCGAACTTGTCAGCCCTGGCGACAAGATCGAAGTCGTGGTTCTCGGTATCAACCGCGACAAGCAGGAAATCTCACTGGGCATGAAGCAAACCCAGCTCAACCCATGGGATCAAGTGGCTCAGAAGTACCCCCCTACCACCATGGTGGAAGGTGTGGTTCGCAACCTGACCAACTATGGGGCCTTCATCGAAATCGAAGAAGGTATCGACGGCCTCCTGCATATCTCCGACATGTCGTGGACCCGCAAGATCGGTCATCCAAACGAAGTGCTCGAGAAGGGCCAGAAGGTCAGCTGCCAAGTCCTTCATGTAGATCAGGACCGCAAGAGAATCGCCTTGGGTCTGAAGCAGATGCGTCAGGATCCATGGGAAACCGATATCCCAAATCGCTACGAACCTGGCGACACCGTCAAGGGCAAAGTCACCAAGCTCACCAACTTCGGCGTATTCGTCGAGCTGGAACCAGGCTTGGAAGGCTTGCTGCACATCAGCGAACTGGCCGACCACAAAGTGGAAAGCCCAGAAGAAGTTGTCAAAGTTGGCGACGAAATCGAAGTTCGTGTGCTGCGAGTCGACCGCGCTGAACGCAAGATTGGCCTCTCCCGCAAGAAGGCTGGCTGGAACGAAGAAGAGGGTGGCGAAGAGCCAACTTCCGAAGACGAATCCGGTACACCTCGCGAAGCCAAGTCCGACCAGTCCCAACTCAAGGGCGGACTCGGCGGCCGTGGACCTCTCTTCTCGCTCGGTGGCGATACGCCTCCTGCTGCAGATCAAGATCCAGCTCCAGAAGCTGCCGAATAAGCTCGCTTCCTGAATGGAACCAGAATCGAAAAAGTCACCCTCTGCCCTTCACCGGGCTGAGGGTTTTTTATTTGCCTGACGCCTATTCGTGATTTTCTCCCATGGATTTAGAGCAACTTGTCCACGTTAAACAACGCATTTTTCCAAAACCTCCCAAAGTTCCCATCTCGTTCTGACGATAGTAATCTTGTCAAGTTAACTCTCAAACTGATCTCGATCAGGAACGGTTCTTTTGACTAAGACTTAAGAGCAATCTAAAAGAGCAGGCGTGACAGCCTGAGTTTTGGTCGTTCATACTGAGTCGAGAATCTTGTCCAGTCCAAGTCTGTTGCGACCAGGGATTGAGGAATCAATCTTGCATCAGGCCTATCACACGAATACGACGTGTGGAATCATCAGGAAGATGAGTTGGGACGGACCGGGTCAACCCAATCGAGGGAAACCCGTCGTCAACCATTTCGTGTTCCTTTTGGCTGGTAGAGGTTCCTATGGCTCGTCTAAGACGTCATCGCCGTGATACGGTGCAAAGTCCCCTGGAGACTTATCTTCGGGAAATCAACGAGACAGCCCTGCTCAATGCTCAAGAGGAAAAAGACCTTGCTGTATTGATCGGACAGGGTGATAAAGCCGCTCGAGATCGGATGATTCGAGCCAATCTTCGGCTCGTTGTCAACATTGCTCGCGGTTATGTTGGTAAAGGCTTAGCCTTACAAGATTTGATCGAAGAAGGCAACATTGGTCTGCTCCGAGCCGTTGAAGGCTTTGACCCAACCATTGGTACCCGATTCTCAACATATGCCAGCTACTGGATCAAGCAATCCATCAAGCGGGCCTTGGTCAATACCGCCAAACCGATCCGCATTCCTGCCTATATGGTGGAACTGCTGACCAAGTGGCGAAGAGCTTCAAACGACCTTCAGGAAACACTCGGGCGAACCCCTACCCCTGAAGAGATCGCAGTGGTGCTTGAAATACCCAAGAAGAAGCTGGCGATTGTTAAAAAAGCCATCAATGTTTACAACCTGGTACCACAGACCGATCAGGGCGAAAATGGCTGGACCCTCGGCGAAATGCTGATGGATGAACGCACTAAAGCCCCTGATGAAGAGATGATCGAAGCCGATAACCTTCGTATCGTCATGAACCGTTTGGGCGAAATGGACAAACGAGAAGCCACCGTCCTTCGAATGCGTTTTGGCCTGAACGATGCCCCACCGAAGACTCTCAAAGAGATCGGTGAATCGCTTGGCCTGACTCGTGAACGCGTTCGTCAGATTGAGAATGAGGCTTTGGGTAAACTCTCGGCCGTCCTTATGGCCGACTAAGCTGCAGACTCGCACCTCATCTCTTGTAAAGCCAGTCAAAATCCAATACTCTAAACCGGCGGGCAAATTCGTTGCCCAGCCGGTTTTTATGTTAGATGAGGCTGAAGATGCATGTGGAAAGTTACCTTCCTGAGACACCAGAATCGTCGATTCTCGACATCGGCTGCAATGTCGGAGTCTGGTTGCAAAGATGCCGGGAGATTCGCCCGAAAGCCATGCTGGCGGGTGTTGAAATTAACGGGCATGCCTTAAAACAAGTTAATCAACAGACACCTAACATCTTATTCAGCCAAGCTGTTGCAGAACGACTGCCCTTCCATGATTCCCAATTCGACTGCGTGACTTGCCTGGAAGTTTTGGAACACCTGCCTGAACGGAACTGGAAAACCGCGATTGAGGAGATGAGACGTATCCTCAAACCAGGCGGTCTCTTGATTCTGACCGTTCCTCATGCCGGTTTGTTCGCCTGGCTTGACTCCAATAATGTCAGGCACCGGTTGCCAGGCCTTTACCAAACCATTTTTGGACGTGGTCTGCGCGATCTTGGTTATGATTCAACCGGCCGAACCGTGGAATGGCACAAGCACTTCCATGTTCACGAATTACAAACAATTATAGGCGAGCAAGGCTGGTCTACGATCCGTTTTGAGTTCGGAGGCCTGTTTTTGATGCCGATCGCGGATTGGTTGAGCTGGCCATTTTATAAGGCTGGATTCCCCAACCATTTTGTTCGTCGTATTTTAGGAAAGTTGGCTACCTGGGATTACCGGATCAGTTTTGGCCGTAGCTCGTATGGCGTTTGCGTGGTTTGCACCAAAAAAAGATAAAACCCTCGATCTTCGAGTCGGCAGGCTTGCCGTAAACGAAGCGAGGGTGATATAGGTTCATGCAGGGGTGATCTTTAGGCCAGCTCTTCTGGGAGATGGCCGTAGATGCATCCTATGGAAATCAATCCATGTTCTGGGCAGCCAGTCGCAGACGACGCCTGTTGAACATGGCCAGACCAGCTCCTCCACCGACGAGAATCATCCATGTGGCTGGTTCTGGTACAGGAGCAGGAGGTGTGTAGTTGCCGCGTGTATTGCTCGTGGCCTTTTGGGCTGTGAAGCTCGAGTCGAAAGCCCCGGTGAATGAGCTTTGCAGTTCAGGACGAATCAGCATGTAAGCGTTCGAGCCAAACGCATCAGCCAAGGCACCGCCAGTGACTGTGATACCGAGGTCGAACATGTCGAACGAACCGTTATCCTGTGCCCCAAACGAAGTCGGTGTTCCTTGAAGGAGCAGACCCGTGAAGTTTTGGCCGGCAACAGTCGTTGAGCCGTAAAGTGAGTAGCTGTTTGAAGCACTATTCACCAGGTTGCCAGTGGAATCCAGGGCAACACTCACATTTTGAACACGAGTTCCATCGGCTGTTGGCAGGATGGTCGCTTCTTGAGCGGCATCCGGGCCAGTGGCCAGAAGGAACGGCGTATTACGCATCGTGAATGTTCCTTGGCCATTGGAGTAGTTGTAATTCACAACGCCGTTGACATCAGCGGCGATATCCGGGTATTTGCGTTCCGTGTTCGGCTGTATCAGAGCCCCACGAGCAATGCCGGAGGTGGCTACCATAAAACCAATCAGCGAGAATATGAGGCTCTGTCGCATCCGGTGCATGATTCTTCCCTCGTGATCGTCCATGATGAGGCCACAAACTCGCCCTGCCACTTGGGATAGTACCCGTGACTTAACAGCGAAACTGTTCTGACCTCTTGAACCAGAGTAATTCTGACTAGACAAACTATTCATCACTCGCTCGGACGCCATCCTGGACATTCCCAGCGTTTCTGCCGACGACTTGTAACCATATACACTGTCCACCTGCATACCATTTTGATTTGCAGAGTCGACCCGCATCGGTGTTCGAAGTTCGGACATGTTCATGATCGATTCCTTTCCTCCGGTTCTAACATCCTGTGAACCGGTCCCGTGAGTTTTATGACCATCCTTTGGTCAACACTCACGCTGCTGAATAACCTATCAAGATGCCCCAATCGAGTCAATCACTATTCCCAGAAATTATTTCCATGGAATCGTTAAAGTTCTATCAGTAAAGACTATGAAACTTTAAAATATTGTTAAAAAAGGGAGGTCATGCTTTCGCACACCCTCCCTTTTTGATCGGTTTTTCGAACTAATCAGACAAAACCAGCTTATTTCCAGTTCAGGCCAAGTGACTTCACCAAAAATGCCCACTTGTCAGCCGCCTCTTCAATCATCTTCGAAGTCGGCTTACCTGCGCCGTGGCCAGCCTTTGTCTCAATTCGGATCAATGTGGGACTGCTCCCAACATGGGCCGCTTGAAGGGCTGCTGCGAACTTGAACGAGTGGGCTGGAACCACCCGGTCGTCGTGGTCGGCCGTCGTCACCATCGTCGCAGGATACTTCGTCCCGGGCTTCATATTGTGCAGTGGAGAGAAAGCCAGCAAGGCCTTGAACTGCTCGGCATTATCCGAACTCCCATAGTCGTCGATCCACGCCCAGCCGATCGTAAACTTATGGAACCGAAGCATATCCATCACGCCCACAGCTGGCAGGGCTGCCCCAAAAAGCTCGGGCCGCTGGGTCATGCACGCACCCACCAGAAGGCCCCCATTGGAACCCCCACCGATGGCCAGCTTTTCCGTCTTCGTATAGTCGTTCTTGATCAGCCACTCGGCTGCCCCAATAAAGTCGTCAAACACGTTCTGCTTGTTCAGCTTCGTGCCCGCCTGGTGCCAGGCTTCCCCATATTCTCCGCCGCCTCGCAAGTTCGCCAAAGCGAACAGTCCGCCCGCTTCCATCCAGGCCAGATTAGCAGGGCTGAATGCTGGGGAAAGTGAGATGTTAAATCCACCATATCCATAGAGATACGTCGGATTAGTGCCGTCCTTTTTCATGCCCTTTTTATAGGAGAGGTACATCGGGATTTTGGTCCCGTCCTTTGAGTTGAAAAAGACCTGTTCCGTCACGTAATCCGCAGGATTGAAGGCCAGTTTCGGAGCCTTGTAAACCGAGCTTTCACCCGTAGCGACATCGTATCTGTAAACAGTGGCTGGAGATGTGAAAGTGGTGAATGAGTAGAAGGTTTCCTTGTCTGTACGCCTTCCACCAAAACCAGCTGCCGTACCCAGACCAGGAAACTTAACTTCCCCGGCAGGCTTGCCTTCCACCGTAAACAGCTTGACCTGACTATGAGCGTCTTTCAGATACTGAGCGATAAACTTGTCGCCCACCAGGCTCACGCCTTCCAGTGTTTCATCCGCCTCAGGAATCAGGGTTTTCCAATTCGCAGGGGCCGGGTTGAACACATCAATCGCAATAACTTTCCCACGAGGGGCGTTCTTGTTCGTCCGGAAATAGAACAGAGATCCATCGTTGTCAATGAAGGTGTAATCGGCGTCGAATTCGCCCACAAAGTGCTGAGGCGGGCGGGCATCGCGTTTGTAAAGATCCTTGAAAAGCAGGCGATATTTGTCGTCCGTACCCTTGCCAATCGTGACGAGCAGGAATCGGCCGTCGTCCGTCTGTGCGGCACTGGCTCGCCAATCCTTGTTTTCGAGCTCTTCCCAGACCAGCGAATCTTCCGATTGAGGTGTTCCAAGTCTATGGAAGTAAACCTTTTGGAAGTAGTTCGACTCCGTCAGATTCTGGCCAGCCTTGGGCTCGGGATAGCGACCATAGTAGAAGCCGTTGCCTTGTTTGTCCCAGGCAGCACTTGAGAATTTGATCCACTTGAGTTCGTCGTCAAGGTCTTTGCCAGTCGCTACTTCGCGAATCTTCCAACGATTCCAGTCGCTCCCGGCGTCAGCAATTCCATAGGCGACATATTTGCCGTCCTTACTGATGGAAATCCCAGCCAGGGCAACAGTTCCGTCCTTGGACATCGTGTTCGGATCAATCAGGACCTTGGGTTCGGCAGCGAGCGAATCGGACCAGTAATAGACCGACTGATTCTGAAGCCCGTTATTGCGGCTGAAAAAGTATCGGCCACCTTCTTCAAAAGGGACTCCAAACTTCTCGTAGTTCCAGAGTTCCGTCAATCGCTTCTGAATCCTGGCCCGCTCGGGGACTGTATCGAGATATTGGAACGTGACCTTGTTCTGAGCTTCGACCCATGCCTTGGTTTCAGCGGAATTGTCATCCTCAAGCCAGGAATATGGGTCGGCCACCTTGGTGCCGTGATATTCGTGAACAGTGTCGGCTTTACGAGTTTCAGGAACCATTTTGGCAGCACCATTCTGGGCCAGTGAGGATCCGGCCGGCATCAGCACGACAGATCCGAAAGTGATGACAGAGAGAACCTTGCGAATGAATAGCGCCGATTTTGGGCGAATCTTCATGGGGGAAATTCCTCGCTGATATTCTGAAATACAGATACCGTTCGCCGGACAAGCCCTTCACAATCGTTTATGAAGGAAGAATTAGAGTTAGTTTACATGGAAGGACGTCAGATTGCCCAGCCACGATTTTCCATGATTGTAGGCCTGATCGATCAAACGAGAGCGGAATCGCAATATTCAGCCTGTTCTCAAAGCTACGATGGGATGATTCAATCGGTTAAAGCGTCACAACGAGCTATGATTTGGGTTGTCGCCTGAGTCATCTTCAGTCATAATTAATATGTAGATAGGCGACTGATGATTCGGTACGCATATCTCCCGCCTGCTTCGCTGCCCCCTGCCCGACCCTTTCGGCTGCCCACTTTAAAAACAGGCCCAATCGCCATGACGACCCGTTACTCATTCTTTGGTACTGCAGTTCGTCAAATCTCGTTTGGCATTTGGGCTGCCATAGCCATACTTGGGCCTCAATTTGCGAGAGCCGATCAACCAAGCGACTTTTTTGAGACCAAAATCAGGCCAGTTCTGGTCGAAAAATGCATCACCTGCCACGGCTCATCCAAGCAGACTTCGGGGCTCCGGATGGACACCCGGGCCGCAATGATCGCCGGTGGCGATTCCGGTCCTGCCATTGTTCCCGGAAAAATGGCTGAAAGCCTTGTGTATCAAGCCGCTTCGCACACGGGCGATGCTTCCAAAATGCCGCCCAAGAACAGCAAAACGGCCGCCATGACGCCCGCTGAAGTGGCGGATCTGGGCCAGTGGATCAACTCAGGCGCCGTCTGGCCTGAGAATAAGTCCAGCCTTTCGGCCCAAAATTCCGGCCCAAACGCGGCGAACAAGCATTGGTCATTCCAGCCTGTCAAACTGCCCAAAACGCCAGCGGTTTCCGACCCTCAGTGGCAGACCAATCCGATCGATGCCTTTATCGCAGATCGTCTTCAGAAGGATGGCCTGAAGCCCTCACCAATGGCCGACCGCCGTACCTTGATCCGCCGATTATCGTTTGACCTGATCGGTTTACCACCGACTCCCGATGAAATTCAGAAGTTTTTGGCCGACCCTTCAAGCGACGATTCTGCCACTTCAAATCTCATCGACCGTCTCCTGGCCAGCCCCCATTTCGGCGAACGTTTCGGCCGTCACTGGCTCGACCTGGCCCGCTATTCCGATACCAAAGGCTATGTCTTTGTCGAAGATCGACGTTATCCATATGCTTTTGCATACCGTGATTACGTCATTCGATCCCTCAATAACAACCTGCCCTACAACCAGTTCATCATTGAGCAGATTGCAGCCGACAAACTGCCGGTCAAAGA
>CAMCFM010000065.1 GCA_945874095.1 Candidatus Kuenenia stuttgartensis | reverse complement strand
CGGTCAAGGCCTATCCCATGGCCTGCGCCCTTAAAATTGGCATGATCGACGAAACATTCTCGGTTCACGCCCGTATTTTAACGTACATGGAGCAAGCGAATCTTGCAAACCAGATCAATTACAGCGTCAACTGGTCGATTCAAACAACGATTGCCGAAACCAAGGTTCCAGGCTTTCTCTGCCCAAGCGAACAGAATACGAGCCAATATCCGACCGGTACAATTCGCCACTATCCAACCAGCTACGGCGCCCTCGGTGGGACCTGGCTGATGTGGGACCCAAACTCCAACAAAGTCGGCGACGGCATGTTTCTGGTCAACAAATGCGTGACACCTGCCGAAATCATTGACGGACTGGCCAATACCGTGGCCTTCAGTGAAGTCAAAACGCAGTCGCCCGTACTCCGAGACGGCGGTAACCCCAGCGGAGCCGATGTTCTGCCCCCAACCGCGCCCAACCAGATTGCAGCTTATGGAGGCAATTTTGACCCCTCGTTCGGCTTCTCCCAATGGGTCAATGGGCTCTATATCCATACGGGAATCAGCACGCTTTTCCCACCCAACACTTTTGTCGGATACCAGACAGGTGGCCGAACCTATGATATCGGCTTCACCTCAAGCCGCCTCGGTATTACCACCAGTGGGCGTACTTATACAGCCTTCACCGCTCGCAGCTATCACCCGGGCGGTGTCAACACTTTGATGATGGACGGATCCGTCCGCTTCATAAAGAACAGTGTCAATCGGGACGTCTGGCGCGGCCTTGGGACTCGTAACGGTGGCGAAGTCATCAGCGCAGATGCCTATTAAAGCCCACTTTCTAAAATTTCGACACCGAAACGGCGGAGCATTTGCTTTGCCGTTTTTCTTTTCATTGGACCCTTGCCGAGAGGTCGCTTATACTCATAACATACCTCCCTCCTTCGCATGCCTGGCGAATATACTGATGACGACTCAAATCTCCAAATATCTTCGACTTCTGGCTGACATTGTCGCCCTGTTCGCCGTCTTCTCCTGCGGTTCAGTCGTCTCCGTAAGAGCGGCTCAGCCGATCGACTTCGCTCGTGATATTCGGCCTATTTTAAGCAAATGCGTCGCCTGCCACGGACCTGCGAAACAGGAAAACGGGCTTCGGCTCGACAATGCGAAAGATGCAGCCAAACTCAAGGCCATCATCGCCGGCAAGCCTGAACTCTCTGGCGTAATCAAACGGGTAACATCCACCGATCCGGACCTGCGCATGCCCCCAGTCGAGACAGGCGAACCTCTGACAATCACGCAGATTGAAACTCTGCGCAAGTGGATCTCAGCCGGTGCAGAATTCTCTCCTCATTGGTCTTTTCAGCCTATCGCTGCAGTCAATCCGCCCAAAGTTACATCAAGCTGGATGATCAATGAAATCGATCCGTTTATATTTGAAAGGTTGCAAAATCAACAGCTGACACCTTCGGAATTGGCCGACAAAGCGACCCTACTGCGTCGTGCCAGCCTTGACCTGATCGGCCTCCCACCAACAGTTCACGAACTCACCATTTTTCTTAACGATAATCGCCCGGACGCTTACGAACGACAGGTGCGCCGCCTGCTCGCATCACCACATTATGGCGAGCGACAAGCACGAAATTGGCTTGATCTGGCTCGATATGCCGACTCCAATGGATACACCATCGACGGCCCCCGCTCGATCTGGCCTTGGCGAGACTGGGTCATTAATGCATTGAATTCCGATATGCCATTCGATCAATTCACCAAGGAACAACTGGCCGGCGATTTGATTCCCAAGGCAACATCGTCACAGATCCTCGCAACCGGATTTCATCGCAACACCGCTTTTAACGAAGAGGGTGGCACAGATCCCGAACAATTCCGAGTCGAACGAACCATCGACCGCACAAATACCACCGGTACTGTCTGGCTCGGACTCACCGTTGGCTGTGCACAATGCCACGACCATAAATATGACCCGATCCGCCAACGCGATTATTATCAACTTTATGCGTATTTCAATCAGTCTGAAGAGCCTAAAATCAGTGTCAATTCCGATGAAGTCAATGCCCGTATCAAACTCCTCAAAAGCGAGCTGGCTGACCTTCAAAGTAAGGTCCCCAACGCCAAAGCGGCTGAGATTCCCTCGAACGACACCATCAATCAATTCCGATTTGCCAGCGGGAATTACTTCCAGATTTCACCCGTTGTGAAAGCAAGTGCGGAATTCGCAACACTTAAAGCACAACCCGACTTTTCAATTATCGCCTCAGGGCCATCCACACAAGCGGAAACCTATCAAATTCAGATCAAGTCTCCAATTGCTAAAGTCACAGCAATCAGGCTCGAAGCCCTGACAGATCCATCACTGCCTAAAACAGGGCCGGGAAGGGCTTCTAACGGCAATTTTATACTCTCCAGATTTTCATTAAGCGTAAACGGCATTGAGACCCCCTTAAGCACGGCTGACGCTGATATTGAGCAGGACAAATACCCTGTCAAAGATGCAATACTCGGGCTCCCAAAACGCGGATGGTCGATCAATCCCGGGCCTTCGAGCAATTTAAACCAGCCTCGAACCGCAATTTTCAGGCTCGCCAAACCTCTTGCCGTCACACCAGATACCGAACTGATAGTCACACTGAAGTTTCCAGACAAACCCGTTGGATACCACCTCGGAAAATTCCGGTTATCAGTCACAGATGCTGCCATCGAGTTTCTGGACCTCCCGATCGAAGCCCAGAAAATTGCGACTTCAACATTGGCGCCCCTTGAAACGTCGCAAAAACAGGCGTTTATGGATCTTGTCCAGCTCAAGTCCAAACAGGTCGATCCCAAAGCGGTTGCATTAAGGGACAAGATTCGCAAACTCGAAGAAACCACCACAAGCCTTGCAATATCAGAGTCGGATAAACTTCGTACCACTCGAATTCTCCAGAGAGGCGATTTCCTCCAGCCCGGCGACACGGTGTTCGCAGCAACACCTCAAGTCTTTCAATCCAATACCATTCCCGACTCAACTTCATCTCGAACCCGCCTCGATCTTGCCAATTGGCTGACTCATAGAAATCACCCCCTGACTTCACGAGTGGCCGTAAATCGTGAGTGGCAGAAGTTTTTTGGGACAGGTCTGGTTGAAACGGAAAACGATTTCGGCTTACAGGGCTCGCTTCCAACCCATCCCGAATTGCTCGACTATCTGGCAAATCGATTCATGAAAGATGGCTGGAGTCTGAAGAAATTGCATTATCTGATTGTCACTAGTGCAACTTACCGCCAATCCTCAAATCACCGCAACGATATCACGATCAAAGATCCTCAAAACCGGTTACTGGGTCGCCAAAACCGGCTTCGTTTGGATGCTGAAACGCTCAGAGACAACGCGTTGACAGCCTCTGGAAAACTCTCACCCGTGATCGGTGGGCCACCCGTTTTCCCTCCACAACCCGCTGAATTATTCCAATTCACACAAAGCCAGAGAGGCTGGCTGACAAGCACTGGCCCCGATCGCTTTCGTCGCGGCTTATACACCTGGATCTGGCGGCAAAGTCGCCACCCGCTCATCACAACATTCGATGGTGCAGACGCCCAGGTGGCTTGCACCAAACGCAATCGCTCAAACACTCCGATTCAGGCCCTTCACCTTGCGAACGACCCTGTTTTTGTCGAATTATCCAAAGAATGGGCTACACAACTTGTGGCTGACCATTCATCCTCTGATGATGTAAAGAAGTTGCAAAATCTCTACCAGACGGCTTTAAACAGGATGCCTTTGAAGCCTGAACTCGATCAATTATCGAACCTGTTGAAATCGGAGCGTTCGACTGGGCGTTCTGAAATTCAATCCTGGACCACCATCGCCCGCGTCTTGATGAATACCGACGAATTCATCACCCGCGAATAAATCCATTTCCCATTCCAACTTCCATTCTGGATATCGGCGAAAACCATGACCCGTTCAGACCAAGAAATCCAAGCCAGAATCGCAAATGAAGTGACTCGTCGGCATTTTTTAAATAATTGCCGCATCGGATTAGGATCCATGGCACTTGCAGGTTTGGGGGAATCTCAATTACCCTCAAATGCTTTTGGAGACGCTTTCGACGCCCCTTCTGGAACGCATTTCGAGCCAAAAGCCAAAGCCGTGATTTGCCTTTTCATGGCCGGTGGGCCTAGCCAGCTCGAATTATTTGACCCAAAACCGACATTAAATCAACTGAGTGGACAGGTCACACCAGATTCATTCACCAAAGGGAAACGATTTGCATTTTTAAAGCCCAATTCGAAGCTACTCGGCTCGAAAGAAAAATTCCAAAAATACGGCGAATGCGGTATGGATCTTTCCGGCCTATTGCCACACCACCGCGAGGTTGTCGACGATATCTGCTGGCTTAGAGGCATGAAAACCGACGTCTTTAATCACGGCCCGGCCAAAGGCTTTCTCAATTCAGGTTCCCCGCAGTTCGGTCGACCCAGCATGGGCAGTTGGGTGAGCTACGGCCTTGGCAGCGAATCCAAAGATATGCCCGCATTTATTGTATTGCAATCAGGCCCAAGAGGCCCACGCGGCGGGGCGGCATTATGGTCGAGCGGTTTTTTGCCCACTCGCCATCAAGGCGTTCCATTCCTCAAAGGAAATACCCCTATCCTCGACCTTGCAGCCCCTGAAGGCAGATCCCACTCAGAGGAATCGAAATTCTATCAAACAGTCAATAGCCTGAACCAGATCCGTCAGAATCAGACCGGCGACCCTGAAATTGCAACTCGAATTGCCGCGTATGAAATGGCATTCCGGATGCAGACAACGGCCCCTGAACTGGTCGATATCACCCATGAAAGCCCATTGACGCTGAAACGTTATGGAGTGGAGCCCGGCAAACCATCTTATGCCATGAATTGCCTGCTGGCACGCAGGATGGTCGAAAGCGGTGTCCGATTTATCCAGCTCTATCATACGGATTGGGATCACCACGGAGGTGCTCTCGATCTCGACTCCACACTCACCAAAATCTGCCGAGAGGTCGATCAACCGACGACTGCATTAATTCTAGATTTAAAACTTAGAGGCCTGCTCGACTCCACGCTTGTCATCTGGGGCGGTGAATTTGGTAGAACCCCGATGGGCGAATCCCGCGAAACCATCGGCCGAGATCACCATATTGACGCCTACACCATGTGGATGGCCGGGGCCGGCATAAAACCTGGCTACATCTACGGGAAGTCTGATGAAATCGGTTATAATGTAATCGAAAATCAGGTACACGTTCACGACCTTCAAGCCACAATTCTTCACCAATTAGGGCTCGACCACAAGCGTTTGACTTTTCGATACCAAGGCCGGGACTTCCGTCTGACCGACGTGCACGGCAATGTCATTCAACCGATACTATCCTAGACATGCAATTCTGGGATATACGACACCTCTTCAAACATTGGCTATCTATGCCATGTCAATCGTCAGGGCTATCTACATTCCAACCACTGGAAAACTTTGAGGAACTAAACAGATGACGCCACGTAGAACATTCTTAAAACAATCTGCCGTCATTGGAACGGCGCTGAATTCAACCGTCACAAATGCAAGTCAACAAGAAGTTATTCCCATTGCTCTGATTGGTTGTGGTGGCCAAGGCACCAATTTATTATTAAACTTTCTCAAGATTCCCGGAATAAAGGTTCAATGTGTTTGTGACCCTGATGAAAAGCGTGCTCAATCAACTGCTGATCGAGTCATAAAATCTGGCCACAATGCTCCAAAGATTGTCAGTGATCTTCGACGTGTTATGGAAGATCCAACAATTCAAGCTGTGATCGTAGCAACTCCCGATCACTGGCATGCACCAGCTTCAATTCTCGCATGTGAATCTGGCAAGCACGTTTATGTTGAAAAACCTTGCTCGCATAATATTCTGGAAGGTCGATTGCTAGTCGAGTCTGCATCACGAAACAAGCGACTGGTCCAGCATGGTACCCAATCCAGAAGCATGGAACTGATACGTCACGCCATATCGCATCTTCACCAAGGAATCATTGGAAAAGTTTTATTTGCCAAGGCTTTTAATATCCAGAAACGTGCGGATATTGGACATTCAAAGCCATCCAACCCACCCGAAGGATTTGATTACGATCTCTGGACAGGTCCAGCCCCGAAGGTTCCATTTCAATCCAACCGGCATCATTACACCTGGCACTGGTGGCATGATTTTGGCACTGGTGATATGGGAAATGACGGAGTTCATGAACTCGATATCGCACGCTGGGGACTGGGTGTGACCTCGCATCCAAACCGCGTTGCAGCAATTGGTGGAAAATACTATTTTGACGACGACCAACAATTTCCCGACACACAGAATGTTCTTTTCGAATATAAACCCGATAGTCAATCCAGTGATCCCAAACAACTTATGTTTGAGATGCGAATCTGGTCGCCATATTCTCCCGAGCAAGGAATTGAAAACGGGAATATCTTTTACGGTACAGAGGGATGGATGCTGATGTCTAAAAAGGGAGTCGTCAGGATCTTTGACAAGAAAAACAAAGAAATTGAATTACCTGGTAATCCTGAGGCTCATGAGTCTCACCAGATGAATTTTATTGAGGCCATACGCAACAAAAAATCTTTGTCAGCACCGATAGAAATAGGCCATATTTCTGCATCACTTTGCCATCTTGGAAATATCTCAACAAGGCTGGGCAGATCTTTGGAATTCAATCCAGCCAAAGAATCGTTCGTCAACGATATAGAGGCAAATGCACTCCTCACAAGAAAATACCGTGACGCTCACTGGGCTATCCCAAAAGGCGTTTGACATTCAAAAACAAGGTAAACCACCATGAACCGAAGAGCCTTCCATCTGCTGGCTGCATTAAGTCCTCTGAAACTTCAAACGACCATAGCCGAACCAAGTCTTTGGTCATTTGAACTGCAAACAAATCGACTCCTATTGAAGTACAACCAGCAACTAATTGCCAATTATGTCTTTAACGACAATACGATTCATCGGCCATATTTCATGGACTTACATACAGCGGGAGGTACGCGGATCACGCGTCACAACCCTCCAGAACCAGGCACTGAAGCCAGCGATCACGCAACAATGCATCCTGGCTTATGGCTTGCATTCGGCAGACTTAATGGCGAAGACTATTGGCGTAACAAGGCAAAGATTGAGCATGTCAAATTCCTTCAATCACCCGTCATCAAGTCAAATCAAATCCATTTTTCTGTATTAAATGCTTATAAATCCAGTCCTGACAACATGAGAAAACCGGATTTATTCGAGGTCGCCGAATTCCGTTGGAGTTGTTCGACTGGTGGAATCATGCTGGATTGGAATTCAACAATCACATCCAAAACAGCCCCCTTAAAACTTGGACACCAAGAAGAAATGGGGCTGGGATTAAGATTATCAACCCCTTTGTGCGTAAAGACCGGCCAAGGTGTTTTACAAAACAGTTCGGGTGGCATCAATGAAAGCGGCACTTGGGGAAAACAGGCACATTGGTGGGCCGCTACCATGATTAGCCCTGGTGCAACCAACAAGACACTTAGGACCGGAATACAGATCTTGGCACGAAGCTCTAACAACCTGCAATTCTGGGGCCACACTCGAGACTACGGCTTAATTGTTGCAAATCCAACTCCTCGGCCTGATGAGAATAAGGATGCCATTGAATTGCCCATTGGAAAGCCTTTAAAAATGCAATTCCGAATTCTACTCTTTGAAAACATGAAACCCGACTTGGAAAAATGGGGCGATTCAAAACTGCCAATTTTAGCAGATCTTTGAGTCCACCCCGTACGAAAGACGCATTCAGATCGAAATCACTCGACCGCGTGCTGTGACATCCCATCGCCCTACAATCTTACCGCCTTCTGCAACATAAGCCCAATTGTGCAGTGCCACTGTTGGACAAATGTGAGACGGGACTGCCCATAATGCCGTTCCAACCGGATATTCTTCGGGATTTGGGCATTGAATGACTAGATGCTCTTCAGAATGGCCCAATGGTTCGGCGTCAGGCATGGCTAATATCCGAGCCTTTGGAGGCGCGGGGTCGGCAGCAACGGCTTTATGACCCAGATCAAGGCAGAGCCTGTCATGGCCTGGCCGACTTATCACTCGCGTTAACAAATAGACCGCTGGAGGGAATGGCAAGTCGTCATATCTTGAACCATATCCCGAATCATTGAAAACCAATGTCCCTGGAGATAGCTCAATCGTAGGATCTGTGAGCCCAGTGTGCGTTGGAAAACTTGGAGATCCACCAACGACAAGTGATGGGACTGGCAAACCCGCTCCAATCAACCTGTCGCGAAATGCAAACAAGGCTTCCTGACCCGGTCTTGCAGTCGATTTACGATCAGACAAATTCGGGTCTCGAACGTGACCATCATATCCATGAAGCCCGGATGCGATCAGATTCGGGGAAGATGCAATCAACTTGTATACTTCAAAAGCCTTATCACCTGGCAAAACGCCTGTCCGATTCATTCCCAGATCAAGGTCAAGATAAAGCCGAATTTTTTGGTGATGACGGCGTGCGGCTTCATCAATAAATGCAACAGTGTCCAGGTCATCCGCAAGAGCCGCAAACTGGGTGGCTCCAAAAAACTGTTGCAACTTGAGAAATCGCCATACATTTGGACCAACGATTGGATATGACATGAGAATGTCGCGGCCGCCAGCAGATGCAGTCATTTCCGCTTCGGCAATCGTGGCACATTTATGCTTATGAATACCTGCCGATTCACACATCCGAACCACTTCAGCCATCTTATGCGTTTTCACATGAGGCCGAAGCCGATCCGCACCACCTGCCATAGAAATCATTCTCTGAATATTCGCAGCCACTCGATCGCGAAAGATCACAAGCGACGGGCTGATGAGACCATCAATTCCATCGAGCGCAGGAGGCGAAAAGTCCATCATGAGATTTTCCTCTATTGTCGGTTTAAACGTCTATTTATTTCGGTGGAAGAAGACGAACTACAGCAGCCGACATGGCTTTTACACCGGTTTCAATAGACCCTTCAGCAACTGGCAGATACTCGGCAGAGTGAAGTGATGGCAAAGGCTTACCGCCATTTTGAGCTTCGTGAATACGTTCTGGTTTGACTGTTCCCAGCCGAAACATAAATGTCGGAACTCCATCTCGACCATAAAGGCCAAAATCCTCAGCACCGGTCGTTGGAGATACCACCACAACATTCGACTGGCCTAAAGCATTTTCAAATGCAGGTACGACCTTTGCCACCAATTCAGGGGAATTGGTGGTCGACGAAATCCCTTCCGCAATAGTTATCTCAGGCTTCGGAGCGTTGTGCGCATGAGCAATTCCATCCGCTTTTCGACGGATCGAGCTCAGTAACAATTCGCGAGTCTCATCACGAAATGCTCTGACTGTCAATTGCAGGTGAACGTCGTTCGGAATGATATTATGCTTGGTTCCACCATGAAATGATCCGACTGTAACCACTGCGGCATCAATCGGGCTAACCTGCCGACTCACAATGGTTTGCAGATCAACCACGAGCATACTCGCCTGAACAATCGGATCGATTGTATTATTGGGCATTGCACCATGCCCGCCCCGACCTTTCACGGTGATATCCACCGATGTGCTGGAAGCAAATGCTGGACCAGAGATCGTTCCAACCTTGCCCACCGGTAGATCATGAGCCACGTGCAGGGCTAGTGCAGCCATAGGCTTAGGGAATTTGGTATAAAGGCCGGCATCAAGCATCGCCTTGGCACCAACAACCCTTTCCTCTGCCGGTTGACCGATCAAAATCACAGTACCTGACCACTTCTCGCGATGATCCGCCAGCCATTTAGCGGTACCTGAGAGGCAAGTCATGTGAATATCGTGGCCACAGGCATGCATCACTCCTGTGGATCGACCCTCGGAGTCAGTCGCTTTCGATTGGCTCGAATACTTCGCCCCAGTGGTTTCTGTGACAGGTAATCCATCCATATCAGATCGGACCAGAACCGTCGGGCCTTCCCCATTTTTCAGAAGACCCACAATACCATAGCCACCAATCCCGGTTGTGACCTCTGCACCAGCCGCTTTTAATGCTTCGGCCAAGACTTTTGAAGTGCGTTTTTCAGCAAGCGAAAGCTCTGGATTTCGATGTAAATCCTGGTAGAATTCAACCAGTTTGGGCAACTGGATAGCGAACCATTCCGGTTTCTGGGTATCCGCAGATTCTATGCTATGAGTCATAAATGCAGCAAAGAATGCTGCAATGACAATCTTGCGAGTGAGTTGCAATCGAAAAATCATAGCCCATGTTCCCGTTGGAATGCCATGGCTTTAGCGGCCTCAGCTTCAGGAATTTTGCCGCATTTCACGTAGATCACGGATAAGGCCGTATAGCTGAATGTATCGTCAGGCTCGAGCTCAACCACCTTATTGGCATGCTCGATGGCTTTTTCCACTTCACCGAGATCGGCATAAAGTTTGGCGATCAAGCCATGGCCGATTGCGAGATTGGGGTCGAGTTCGAGAGCCTGTTTAACGAACTCAATCGCTCCAGGCTTATCGCCACTGTCGCGTGTATCAATAGCTTTGTCGTAAAGTTGGTCGGGGGTGAGCATCGGATTGATTCTTTCTGTTGGGATGGACTGATTTGAATACTTGTAGAGTTTTGACTATCGGTGGTCAGACTGGAAATGGGCCTGAGAATGCGAGTTCAGCAAGCGACTTTCGCTGGCTCGGCTTTTCTCGTTCACGAAGTGATTCGGGAAGGGTTTCGGCAGCCGCTTTATGGCCGACTGCGATCATAATCATTGGATCATAATTTTCAGGAATATTCAAAGCAGGTTTGGCTTTGATGTGGTCAAAGCCTTCCATGGGATGTGCCACAAGGGCAAGATTTGTGGCTTCAATCGCGAGATTTTCCCAAGCTGCCCCAGCATCAAATGCGTAAAGACGAGCTGAATTCCCACTATGATCAAATGTGGTTTTAGCAACAAGCAGGATGAGCACACCAGCGTTTTTACACCAGGACTGGTTAAATTCGCCCAGAAGGTCGAAAAACAGAGGCCAATGAACGCTGTCTCTGTGAGCGTAGAGGAATCGCCATGGCTGGTTATTAAAAGCGGATGGAGCCCATCGAGCGGCTTCGAAAAGCGAGAGTAGATGGGCGTGAGTTACAGTCTCGCCGGTCATGGCTCTGGATGACCACCGGTCAACAATCAGCGAGGCGACGGGGTTTTCTGGAATCCTGTGTGTCATGCGCTACTGAAACCCTTGTATGGCTTTTTGATCAGCCGATTCGGTCATACTACATCCAGAGTGTACTCAACTGTGAGAGAATTGGCCATCGTTATTCAAGGGTTTCCCAGTGAGAAACTTGGGGAGGAGTCGTTGATTTCCTGAGAATTCACAAACTCGCCAAGCCGATGGACCCCAAACTCGGAGCCGCCAAGAGCTAGTCTGGCAACACCTTCCAAGTGCTGGTGATGGGTTAGAAAAATGACCTGAGTTTTCTCGGCCAACTTCGAGAAGAGCCGAAACGCCGCCGCCGCACGGTCGTCATCGAAATTGACCAGTACGTCATCCAGAATCACCGGGACCATCTCCAAGCCTGCTTTACGTCTTTCCATCAACCGATTTTCAATCATTGCCAGCTTTAGAGCCAAAAACAACTGATCCCGCGTTCCTTCACTCAAATCGTCCAAGTGCAATTCATCGGCATCTTCATCATTCTTAACCACTGCAAGGCGCCGACCAAAATCCTCGTTATTCACAGTGCGAACTTCTGAGTAAGCACCAAGCGATAACGCCTTGAAATTCCGGCTTGCAAATTCAATCACCTGCTCACCCATACTCTGGCGATACAATTCCGCCGCCTGTTCCAGCAATCGGTTTGAAAGTAAAACCCGAATATAACGCTTCATCTGGCTGTAAGTGCTTTCAAAGAAATCCAACCGCTGCTGGTTCTTTTGCAAGGATAATCCAGATTCCAGACCAATATTAATTCTAGAAATTTCAAGATCAGTTTCAATTTTCTTCCTGTTCCATTCCTTCTGCTCGTTTTCAAGCAAATGATTTTTCTCCTCAAACTGCTGAACTTTGAGCATGGCAGACTCTGAATCAATAGACTCGACTTCCTCTAACCATGTTTCCAAGCTTTCGTTTTCAACAAGTGTCGCAAGCAATTCATACTTGGATTGAATGGTTTCTTCCAGACGATCACGCCGATCCATCTTTCCAAATCGAAGTTCTACCGCCTCCGGATCCGTCAGACCAATTAGAATGCACACTTCCTGGATCGCAGTTCTGGATTCCACACACTGTTTTTCAAAACGATCCAAAGTTTTTCGTAATTTCGTCATGGCCGTCTGGTCAACTTGCAGATCCGCCTTAATCTTAAGTTGGACCGAAAGTTTTTTGACTAGATCCTGGACAATCCGAAACTGATCGACTGTGTAGTCTGAATATTCAACTTGTGTTGCAATCTGATAGACATCTTTTTCGAATTTTGAGAGTTTGACCTTATCATTTTGATATTCTAACTGCTTCTTGCGATAACGTTCGATTTCGGCTTGCAATTGTTTGAGCTTGTGCAACTCGATTTCAGACTTCTCAGGACTGAATTTCG
>CAMCFM010000064.1 GCA_945874095.1 Candidatus Kuenenia stuttgartensis | reverse complement strand
GACTCCGGTAGGTCGACCGATTCGCCACGGCCCATATCCATGACCAGTTGGCCATTGCGGTCAAGCCAGGCGCGAGCCCATGTCATTGCTCCCGGTAAACTCACGCCTGCGAAAGTACCTCCAGGAACCGGGAAATATCCCGATGGCTGACGATAACTGTGTGCCCCTTTGAGTGAATCTACATCGTGATTAAATGCATAAGCCCCACATGAACCACTGTTTAACAGCACCCATAGGAATCGCCCGTCGTGTTCAGCCCCCCAGCGGACGTCGTGGAACATCACGGCTCCCGGCTGGCCCTTGGCTTCGAGAATTCGCTTCATCAGCTCCATCGGTACCAGATTACCTTGATCCGCCTCAGTAGAAGTGATTATCGGGTGACCATTGCCCTCAGGCCGTGCATGCGAGTTGAACAACCCCTCTGCAAAATCGCTCGGAGGAGTGAGCTTAAGTAAGCCAAGCTGATACTGCCATCCCAGACAATCTGCTTCAAACTCGTGGATCATATCCAAAACGGTCAGATAGTCGCGAAGCTGTTCTTTTGTGGATTCTGGAGTAAAATCCTCGGCTCCTTCCTCACCCCAGTGGAAAGTTACGCCTTTATCAACAACATACTTAAAAGCATCATCCACTCGGCTTTGTGAGACAGAACCGCGGCGTTCGAGGATCCAGGCCTGATCCACTTTGTGTTCTGTGAATCCAATCTTGGTCAACACACGAGGCCCGAAATAGCCATTGATCATCCCCATGGACGTATCGCCAAGCATCAGGGCCAGAATACGTTTCGCATGGATCTGGTCCAGCACGCCCTGGGCCGTAGTTCGAGCCTGATCTGAAACTGGAGATGTGCTGTAAAGATCGTCTTCAGAATAACTTGTGACACCGGTCTCAGTCCATTCACGAAGGTGTTCCATGAAGAATTCGTCGCTGGTCCAGTCCTTCGCTCTTGTCCAGACACGACTTGCGGAACGTCCGACCACTTCCAGACTGGCTGCCGTATTCAGGAGTGCAACCAGGCCTGGCCACGTCCCAGAGAAATTTGAGGCGAGCAGCAGAGGCGTATCCTTCCCAACCACCCCATCCACCGTATGAGGCGCATAGGTCCAATGCACAAACAAGCCCACAGCAGGGTCCTGAATCGGTCCAAGTTTCTTGATGGCCTCGCCGGGCCTTGTGAGATAACCTTCAACCAGATAAGGACTTTTACCAAGTTTCTTCAGAGCTGCGAAAATTTGTGTTGTGGCTTCTTGAGATTGATCAAGCGCCCATTCATTTGGCTTGGCACGATAATCACCTGGCCAGAAAACTGCAATTTTTGAGCTCATAGGGAAACGAATCCTGAGATTTGGGTGGATGATGGTTGCGGGGTTTTCAGAGATTGACAACGCCCACCTGGTCGAGAATTCATCGGGAAAACAGGGGTATCAGCTTGAGTAGCTTACAGTTCTTCAAGATTGATATGGGATAAATCCTCGTTTCACATTAATATGCCAGAATCAACCCACTTACGCCATCGTTTTAGGCGTCAATTATATCAAGATCATGTTGCGGCTTGATCGACCATGCAGACCCAGAATCACAAACTACCAGTCCCGGAGAAGCTTGATGCACTCTAAATCGATTCGCTTTAAGCCTCTTATCGGATTACTCGTACTGATCTTCTTGTTCGGGATTGAATCGGCAGAAGGTCAGACGAAACGAAAATCGCCAAATCCAGGTCCGTCCGCAAAGTGGGTTGGGCAGAGTGGGAAAGATTA
The DNA here is from genome assembly GCA_945874095.1 of Candidatus Kuenenia stuttgartensis. Lineage (GTDB taxonomy): Bacteria > Planctomycetota > Planctomycetia > Isosphaerales > Isosphaeraceae > QWQI01. Next base: position 10,846 of record CAMCFM010000064.1, on the reverse strand, counting down.
TGTTGGAAAGTCAACCACTGCAGGATCCGACAATATCCAGGATATCCAGATACACGTTTCCGGAATGCAGACCGCCCGGCTCTCAAACATCACTTTAAAAGGCAAAGGTGGAGGAGAATGGCAGTGGGTGCCTGGTGGCAAGAAACCGCCAGGTGGATGGGCGATGCATTTGATTCCGGATTCGCGGCCCGGTCATGTGGAGTTATTTTTTGAAAGCGATCAAGTCGAGACTGGGCGGGAGTTTGAGCTGAAATGGACCGTCAAAGATCAGCCAGAGCAGACGATATATTTTGCGGGTGGCCAGGCAGATCCAACGAAGCCAATTGCCTTTGCAGAAATTGCGGCAAAGTGGATCGGCCAGGACTTGGATAAGCCTGTGGATTTGACCAACCGATCAGCAGCTGTGGGACCTGACAGCTTTGAAGACACCGTGATCGAACTCTCTAAACTTTCTGATCGAGACGCCATTAATGCAGTTGATGTAGAGACTTCCGACGGGTTATACAAGTGGTCGTTTGGTCAGAATTTAGAAGCAGTCTGGTCAGCTGAACTCATTCGAACTCCTGAGAAGGCCCCTACAGCGAAACTTATCTTAAGTGTTCCTTTTATAAAAGAGGGAAGCCTGGAAGGGAAGCCCTTGAAAATCGGAGTGAGATATGCGTCGAATGCTGTTTCCAACACGACTCTGGTGGCAGGCAAAGCTGATGGCGATCGTGCCATGCCAGCCAGCAAACTACCCAACCTGACACTCTCGAAATGGTCTACGAAATGGTTGGGATCCGTCTCAAAATCAAAGCTGGGTCTAGGGGCTGTTCAATTCGAAATCAATCAGATTGCACCCGATTTCCGCTCATCAGCTGCTGTCTTAACAGATCATTTTGGAACAACTTACGGAACGTCCAGCACTCCAGATAAACCAGCTGCTCCAAATGCTTTGCCGATGATTTTTGAACGATTGACCCTGAATAAAGCCAGAGTCGAATTTCTTCCACTTGCAGATCTGGAAAACCAGACTCTCAGTCTAAGACTTGTCGGAATCGATGGTACGAATCATTTGATTCCGGTCACTGGAGGCAAAACAGATCTCTCAAAACGCTCTCCAACACTGCGCGTTGAAAAATACAATGCCAAACCAGGAGACGACTTACAAGCTTTGGTCAATCGTGGTGGTACCGTGATTCTCAGCAACGGAGATTACAAACTTGACCGCCCTTTGATGATTGATAAGCCGACCCGACTGGAAGCTGCTCCAAATACTAAGCCGATTCTGACCTTCAGGCCCGGCGGAAGTGGCGATTGGACTGCCGCGATTAAAATCCGTTCAGGCGGAACGAGCCTCTCCGGACTCATCGTAAGATTCGCCGGTCCAATCCCTTGGAGCTTGGATGTTGCTTACGGACCAGCCGTGATTGCCACGACCGACAATCGTGACACGGGTTTTAATCACGACGCCCCCATATGGGGTATAACTCTCGATAAAGTCACTGTTTACGGCCCACCAGTTCCTCGCAAAGCAGATCCCAAGCAACCTCCTGAAGCGATCAAACTCGTTCGAATTCTCAATGGGCACAATGGAAAAATTGAACGCTGTGTCTTTAAAGGAGGGACCATCCACCTGCAGGGCGGTCCCTGGGCTATCCGTCAAAACCGTCATGACGGGCCCTTGCCTGGGAGTTTTGCTTATGATGCATTCGCCATCACAAAACCAATCGGACTCGCCTTGGAATCGAATCGGATCGAGCCTCTTCCAGGATCAGGTAAACTCTGGAGATTTAGCAACTTAACCCAATACGGAACAAATATACGTGTCGCAGGTAACCTTGTAAAAAATGTCGGCCCTCATGACGACGACACCATTGCCGACATGAACGCGAACGAGATTTTTCTGACAGAATCCTATCGGATCAAATTTGAAGGCGAGCCAGCCCAGATTTCTGAGGATGGATCCCTCGTGATTCTTCCTGGGACATTGGCTGAAATGCCTCGGGCTGGTGATTGTCTGGCTATATTAAGCGGCCCTAATGCTGGCAGATATCACGTGGTCAGGCAGTTCATGGGCGACGGAGCAATTATTGTGGAACCCCCCATTGATCCCAAGGATCGCTCCATCAACCCACCATCCATGAGCTTGGCACAAGGGTTTAGAGACTTTCAGATGGATCGCAACACGATTGACGCGACTGGATCAAAAACAGCCTTTAATATCGTACTTGCAGGCAATCACTTTGGTTCAACCGTTACAAACAATACTCTGAATGGAGGCGGGGAGAGCCTGCGATTAACCTCGTTCCCTACAGAGTTTCCGAACATCTGGGGGTGGAGCCATGCTCCCATGTTCAGCCTTTCAGTGACCGGGAACACCGTGCTAGGTTCCGATAAACCTGCTCGATTGGCCGTCGATCAAGGTCCAAAAATCAAGACCAGTAAAGGTCGGGTCTATTACTCGGCGGACATCAGTGGAAATTCATTTGGGTCATCAGTCACCGGTCCAGCCTTGCAAATTGGCGATCCAGGAACTAATGACCCAACCAGTTTATCTGTCATCGTTGCCGGCAATAAGTCGCCAAACCCTGACTCTGAAATCCGTGTGATTTCAGGCAGAGTTAATGGAGTCACTCAAACCGACACGACTATTCCCATTTCGACTGGGCCAGCCATGAAAGCTGGTGAGGGTGGCTCACTAAAGCGATGAATGGTCAGACTTTCTGGCCACCTTTGAACTGATTGATCACGTCTGTCAGGATCGCATCCAAATTACGTTTTGGAGCGTACCCAATTGCAGCCTTCACTTTGTTAAGGTCGGGAATCCGGCGATGCATATCCTCGAAGCCAGCAGGATAGGCTTCGCTGAATGGGATGATTTTGATCTTGCTCGCTGAACCAGTCAAGGCAATCACCCGATTGGCCAGGTCTAAAATCGTCGTCTCTTCATCGTTTCCGATGTTGAAGACCTGACCAGCAGCGCCGGTGTGCTCCATCAATCCCGCAATACCGGTGATGATATCCTGAACGTGACCAAAACAGCGTGCTTGCATGCCATCACCATAAACCGTGATAGGTTCATTGCTTAACGCTTGTCGAACGAATCGGGGAATCACCATGCCATACTGGCCGGTCTGACGTGGGCCAACGGTGTTGAAAAGCCTTACAATCACCACTGGGAGGCGGGTTTCGTGCCAGTGTGCCAGGCCGAGGAATTCGTCCAAGGCTTTGGCACAGGCGTAAGCCCAGCGGCGAGTGGTGGTTGCGCCAATCACGCTGTCTCCATCCTCGCGGAACGGGAGCTTGTCGCTCTTGCCGTAAACCTCACTGGTGGAGGTGATTAACACCTTTCGGCGATATCGTGAGCTGGCTTTCAGGACATTGTCCGTACCATTCACGATACTTTCGATCGTAAGTACTGGCTGATCCACGATCAAACGCACACCGACGGCGCTCGCCAGGTGGAACACGGCCGAGCATTCCCGAACGCATTCTTCCACAAGGTCGTAATCGTTGACCGATCCCACCCGAAGCTCAAAGCCTGGCTTGCCTTCGAGATGCTCAATATTGGCATAGCTTCCTGTGCTCAAATTGTCGAGGACAAGAACCTGATGACCTGCGCCCAAGAGTGTTTCGCACAAGTGGCTGCCTACAAATCCCGAACCGCCTGTGACTAGATACTTCATCTTGAAACCACCCAATAAATTGCCGGAAGGGTATTCGATCCATATATTTATCATCGGATCAAATTGAACCTCTAAAATAAGAAAAATCCGATGAATTCACAAGCCTCTGCGCTTAAAATGTTGTACTGAAGTCACACCAAAGGTTTTAATGTGGTCAGGAAGCGACATTCGTGCATGTCACTTTTCCCCCTAACTACCCAGAAAGCCCCCCAGATCATGAGAGCTGAAATCATCGCCGCCGGAGCCGAACTGACCAGTGGCCAAAGAGTGGACACCAACAGCGCCTGGCTAGCCTCTGCACTTGGCGAACTGGGGATCATAAGTGCTTTTCATACAACCATTAGCGACGAAATGCCTGACAATGTGGCTGCCCTCGCATCGGCCTGCCAACGTGTCGATCTGATCCTCATGACAGGCGGACTCGGCCCAACCCAGGACGACATCACCCGCGATGCACTTGCCGCCGTCTCAGGTTCGAAACTCGTTCTCGACCAACCGAGCCTCGTCTCCATCTGCCAGCTTTTCGCCAAACGAAGGGCCATCGAAACAGATCCAGAAAAAGTTGTCGAAGCCCTTCAAGAGAAATTTCCAGACCTCGTTGCCCGCAACAAAATTCAAGCCATGTTCCCAGCTGGTGCCGAAGTTTTGCCAAACCGGGCCGGGTCAGCACCTGGAATCTGGATGAAAGTCGGCAGGGCAGTGATCGCCTGTATGCCCGGCGTGCCTTCCGAGATGAAAATCATGTTTCGTGAACAGGTCCTGCCCAGATTGGCCGCAATGGGCTTAGCCCAGAAAGTCACTCGGATTCGCAAAATCAATATGTTCGGCCGTGGTGAATCCGAGATCGAAGCCGATGCTCTCGACCTGACCGCCAGAGGCCGAATTCCCGAGGTCGGGATTACCGCCCACGAAGCCACCATCTCATTCCGTATTTTTGCCCGCGGTGAAACGCCTGAGATTGCAGATTCTCTCGCCCAACCAACGGTTGACAGAATCTACACCCGATTCGCAGACCTGATTATCGGCGAAAATGATCAAGAGATCGAACATGCCGTTTTTGCAGAACTCCTCAGTCAGAAAAAATCTCTGGCCTGCGCTGAAAGCTGTACCGGCGGCTTGATCGCTCATAAAATCACCCAACTCTCCGGCGTAAGCCAATCCTTCATGGGCGGTGTGGTGACCTATTCCAACCAGGCAAAAACGGACTTTCTCGGAGTATCCCAAGAGCTACTGGCAAAGCATGGAGCCGTCAGTTCTGAAGTTGCAGCCGCTATGGCTGAAGGGGCCCGTCAGAAATTCGGAGTCGATATTGCAATCAGCACGACAGGTGTCGCAGGCCCCAATGGCGGATCACCTGAAAAACCCGTTGGCTTGGTCTGGCTTGGTTTGGCCACTGCGGATGGAGTCAAAACGAAGGCCCTGCAACTTGGGCAGGAACAGCCCAGAGTCGTGATTCAGGAACGTGCCGCAAAAAACGCCTTGAATTGGGTCAGACTGTACCTGAAGGGCTTGGATAAAGCCTGATTTTGAGAATAAGCTGGTAAATAACGGGCTCATTCGGCAGTAAACCATTGAGCCCGTTTACTCATTTTCGACGTTCTATCTCACTGTCATTTCAGCTTCTTCTTCGCCTTGAAAGTTGCATTAGGCTGTTCGACACCGACCCCAGTCGGCTTCCCATCTGCGTCCAATTCGAATTCCATTTTAAATCCGTTCAAACCAACGAACAGAAATGTCAGTCCGCGTTCTGGCACAAGTTTATAAACCGGCTGACCCGGCAATACAGCTTTAAGCGTATTGCCCTCCAGCTCAATTTTCATCACCTGATTGGCCAATTCATATTCGCCAGTCAGGCTGGCCAGGAATTTCGGATCACTCAAGCGAGCTTCAGCAATACGATTAAAGACGACAGCCGGGACCATCGGTTCCATATCGGCTGAAATAAATATGATCACGCCTTTCGCGTCCATATGAAACTGAAACTTTTTATCTTCGAATCCATCGTCCTCAGGCTTGGTTTTTGCGGCATTAAATACATCGTAATGCCAATGTTCCAGTGGGAATTGCACTCGACCGTATTTTAATACCAGATGGTCGCCTTCAATTTTGACTTCAACCCGCCCAAACGCTGCATTAAGATAAACTCCAACATAATCCTTCAATTCATGCGATGGCTTTGTGCCAGCCACACGGCTTTTTCCGGCTTCGGATTTAATGGACGCTTCAATCTTTTTACCAGCTTCCACCTTCGCCAAAACCTGGCCAGACCAATCCACTGGATCAAGCTTCAGCAACAAATCGGCAATGGTCGGACAAATCACACCTGGCAAGGCTGAGCCAGATTGATTTGCAAGGGCCACAATTCCAAGATCATCGTCCGGAAATAGATCCACCTGAGCAACAAATCCGTCGATCGCTCCACCGTGATGAACATGCTTGTGACCTCGATAGCTCTCCACGCTCCAGCCCATGGCATAGCCCATACTGTGTACATCCGTTCGCTCAGCAGGTGGGAGCCCCCCAGCGACGATCATTTGCGGTGATTGCAATTCGCGAATCGAAGTCTCTTTTAATAATGGCTTCCCCTCGGAATTCTTGGGTCCGTGGCCGAGTTGAAAATTCATCCAGGCCGACATTTCTTTCGCGCTGGAATTGATGGAACCCGCCGGTGCCATTCCTGCAATTTCCCGATAAGGCTTTACCAGCCAAGTCTCTTTAGCCACTCCTGGTTTATGATAACCTGTGGAGTGATCAGGGTCCGCCTGCAATTCATTGATATGGAAATTGGTTCTCTTCATTTCCAAGGGATTTAAAAACGCCTCACGCACCTGCTGCTCCCAAGGCTTGCCGCCCGCAAATTCAGCCACTGCTCCGGCGGTCGTATACATAATGTTATTATAATTCCATTTCTGGCGTAATGAGGTGGACGCTACAAGATACGGAACGCGACTTAAAATTTCGGCTCGCGAAAGTTCTCCCGCAAACCAGATAAGGTCGTGCCGTGGCAAACCAGTACGATGCGTAACCATATCTCTTAATGAAACAATCTGGGTTGTGAAGGGGTCCACCATCCGAAATGCTGGCAAATACTGATTCACTGGCCTATCCCAATCGAGCTTACCCTCTTCAACCAGCTTTGCAATGGCCGCCGTAGTAAAAGCCTTGGTGCAACTCCCAATCGCCAGAAGCGTATCCGCAGTCATTTTCTCCTTCTTTTCAACATTCTTATCGCCGTAACCGGCAGCATGAATCAGTTTTCCACCCTTGACAATTCCAATCGCCAGACCGGGTGCATTCCAGTCTTTTAATAACTTCTCTGCCAGTATGTTGATTTGGTTGGCATCAAATGCAATTGGCTTGGCTACATCTTTAGCCAGCTTCATGGGCTGATTAATCACAAACTGGCGAAACAGTCCTTCAATCTCTTGGAGATTTCCCGTAATTCGGCCTTCATATTTCGCATTCCCCGGCACTCCGCCCAACTCGAATTTGATCTCATCGCCATTGATTTCAATATGATCTAAAACAAAACCTTTGACCTTTTGCATCGGAACATCAAAATTGCCAGTCCATTTGTCACTTGGTTTTACAGGTGCTTGCAAGTGAAATATAATTTCGAGCTGCCCTGCAATCTTGCCCTTCCAGGTTCCAGCCCAATCCACTTCTTTCGACAATGCCTTTATTGAAGCACGCTCTGGTGACTTGACTGCCTCGGGATTTTTAAGTTTCCCATAGGAACTCGTCATCGAAGTCGAGATCAACACACAAATGGAAACCACTGGTTGTATACGCATCGCAATAAACTTCCTCTCATAGGTGTTACCGAAGGTTTATTCAAGACACTAGTTAGAAACTATCAGACTAGTGGACAGATAGTCAACACCTCCTTAAAAATATAGACCAGAAATACGATATTCCTCGTAGAAATATTAACTTTAGAAATCAGTAATCATCTGGAGTTGCAGCAACGTTCCAGATTCACCGGTCCTATATCCAGTGAGAATATTATTGGCAGGGGAACGATTGATCTGAAGCACCTCAGCAGTGGCTCTCCACTTGCGTGTCCCGTTAACATACCAGTTCACACCTCCACCGTAGTCGTTCCCACTGCCGTATGGACCTGCAATCAAAGAAGTTTTTGTATAAAGCTCGAGCTTTTTCGGTACAATCGCATAGGACAATTGAACATAACCACCTTGATCATAGATCTGCTTGATTCCAGGCATCGGGCGGTCCGTTTGAAAATTATTCAGCCAGCGGAAATAGTATTCACCGGATAATCCAAGACCTCGATACTTTAAACCTGCATCCAATGTCCACAGAAAATCACTGGCCGTGAGCAGATTCACACCAGGAGCAATCGCACCTGGAGTAAAAATCGGGTTCCCGTTCGATAGCCGAGTCACTGTGTTTTCCGGATTCTCCATCATACTGCCGATAACATACTCTCGCATCAACCGATCATAAACCGCAGTCGATCCGAATCTTACAGCCGGTTTTTCATGATATTCAGCATCTGTAAAACCTGGCCCAAAACTTCCAAGCGGCTCCCACCATACATTTCCGGCATAAGACATCTGGGTCGTCTGCCGATCACCAAGTTGGGCGAGCGAATTGACGGAATTCGAAATCATTCCGTAATAATGAAAGTCGGGCAGGGGTTCTCCTGTAATCCAAACGCCAGGACTCATGCTGGGGCGAAAGAACGTGGTCGCCATCGACCTGTCAGCCCCCATCGTATTCTTGAACGACTCAAACCATTCACGCGTGCCTGGAACCTTATTGTAACCAAAATAAAGCCCTAACTCTTTGTTGAACTGGTATCCTAGAACCGCAAGAATATATGAGACATTCACTGTGGATGTTGTCGCCAACATGAAGCTGTATTGCAATTTCGGATCGAGCGCAAATCCACTAAACCCAAGGTAGGCACGCGTGATATCGAAGGTACTTCGATTATTGACTGGTACAGCAGGTCTCGTATTTCGGGGTTGCCATTGCTCTACATTCCTGAAAAAACTGGTATATCGATCCTGAGTTACAATATTGGCCTTTAATGCAAACGGATGCTCTTTAGGATTTTTCGGTGCCACAAGAATATAACCATTATCATATCTGCCCAGCAAAAAGTCGGGTGTTTTCTGCAACCCTACACCCGATGGTGGCGTCAAATCCGATGGAGCATTCGTCGTTATCACTAACTCGGGCAAAGGATTAGCCTCTGGCACGGGCAGAGGATCGGGCAACACCAATGAACTGTTCCCTGGCTGATCCACTTGTGGCAATTCAGGCAGATTAGGCAATGAAAGAGCGGGCATCGAAGTTGACGGCAGAGGGCTTGAGTTCGATTCTGACGGATCAATCGTCGCTTTTGAGATTTTTGGATCCGCTGTAATCCGCTGCTCCGTCCAGGTTTCAAGGCTCTTCACACGCCCCTGTAAATCATCGTTCTTACGAGCCAACTCCTGATTCTGCTTTTTCAACTCCTCCACAACCTGAATCTGCGACTTCACCACCTGAATCAAGCTCTCGATTTCAGAACTTGTCTGACTAGCAGATTTCTCAACAGGCACTTCTCCAAATGACCGCGAAGAGCTCACATAACAATTGTAATAACAAAGAATTACGATACCAGACAAATATCGGGCATATACCATCTGATGAGCCGAAAATCGCATACGAATCAGCGAACTCATCGTGGTTTTGACCTGTATCTCATGACTTGGAATCGACTATAGGCATGGAATTTCCAAACCCTCTACTCATCATTCATCGGCTTGAATTTAACGATTCTTTCATGTTTTTCAAATTTACCGATTAAGTAGGATAGGAGGTTTGATGTTATGCCAATAACTGAAAAGTGGCCCGACGATTTCGCCGGACCACTTTATGGCTCAACTTCCGATTACTTTTTAATCACGAGAGGTTTCGCCCCTCTAGGCCAGTCCAGATGTTTGGCCAGGAATGCAAAAGTTGCGACTCCATCGATCTCATGACCGCGATTGAAATACGCAATATCTGTTTTGTCACCCACTCCAAGCAGGTCATATGTGCGTTTGACCTTGCCAAATTCGTATCCGATCCAATCATCAGGGCCGACTCCATCAAAGTGACCTCGCTCAATGAGGAACGGCCTTGGAGCGATCAACCCCGCCATTTCGGCATAATTGAATCCGGACGCAAGGTCCCACTCATACATATCATATTCCACTGTAAACATATACGAATATTGCCGATCTGTATTCGTACACTTGACAACCCATTCATTAAAGTCGGCTGAGCAGATTGAGAGACAATACTTCGGCAGTGCGGCAGGAATCCGCATGGCCGACTTTCCTCCATAGGAAAGCCCATAAAATGCTATCTTTGCAGGATCAATGTAATCCTGAGTTTCCAACCATTCAATAATCCGCTCATGTTGCCGGAAAATCACCGAAAAGAGCGATTGCCCCAGTGGCCAAGCCTTGCGCTGAATGGTGCGAAACCGCTCGTGACCGATGTAAGGATTCTGAGGAGCAAACACGATGTAACCGCGGTCAGCAAGTTCTGCACCGTAAGCATGATAGACGGATTTTTTGGCTGGATCGACCACATCCCCAGGCCGTCCCTCAAGCCCATGCTGACAAACTACGACAGGTCGTTTTTCCCCCTTCTTTAAATCCTTCGGCAGCAGCAATACCCCATACGCATAAACCTCTTTATATAATGGTATTTTAACAGCATATCCTCTAAAATTTGGCTGATCGTAGACCAGTTTCGACTCGGCCTGCAAAGGCTCCGTCGCTTCTGGCAATTTACCAATTTGATCTTCCCAGAACTCGTTGCGTAACGGCTCTGTTTTCTTTGTCCAATCCAGAGGTTTCAATGGGTCAGCAGATTTCCAATGCTCAAACCGCCTCAGTTCTGATGTTTTCAAGAGTTTTTGCGTATGATCTGCCCATGCCATGACCATCGTTTTCATGCGTTTGTCAGAGTCTGGCAAACCGCCGTTGATCTTTAATCTTTCATAACTTAATGGAATTTTAACACCCAGCTTCTGCTCCATCTGCACCACCGCAGCTTTATGATCCGCAACATCTACAATCCTGCCATTCTGTTCACCAGCAATTTTACGAGCCCGTTGCAATTCAAAATCAATCTCTTGAGTCGTCGCAACCCTCAAAGACCCATCGGATGCA
>CAMCFM010000063.1 GCA_945874095.1 Candidatus Kuenenia stuttgartensis | reverse complement strand
GCAAGTGCAGCACTGACTGATGAAAGATCAATATGACCATTTCCGGCGGGCCTGCGATTGGAATCGACGAAATGCACATGGCCGATCTGGCTACCGCCCTGACGAATTGCATCAGCGATGCTGACTTCCTCGATATTCATATGAAACAGGTCGGCCAGAAGTTTGACATTTCTGGTGGAAAGCCGGTCGAGCAAATGCAACCCTGATTCAATGGTATTCACCAGATTGGTTTCGAACCGGTTTAAAGGCTCGTAAATCAATATGACACCTTGCTGGGCTGCATATTCACCGAGTTCTTCAAGTGCATCGGCCAGATAATTCATTGCCGTGGCTTGATCGACACCGTCGCCGTGTCGGCCCTGCATGGATCCAATGATGGCGGGGGCTTTATTTACAGCGCCTGCTGCGATCATGGATTTGATGAAATCATTGGCCTTTTGGCGATCACTGGCATTTGGAAGGCTCAAATGCAACTTGTGCTTGACCCAGCCAGCTCCTGTCCCGACAGCGGCCAGAGCGAGGCCGTTATCAACAAGTGCTTTGGAAACGGCTAACGATTGAAGAACGTCAGGGCCTGGGGCGAAGATTTCAACGGCAGCAAACTCGAGCTTTTTGGCGGTTTGGCAGGCGTTTTCGAGGTCGTCCCAAAACACGAAAGGGCCGCCACGGGCTTCAGGAACCAGACTTATGGTCACACTTGAACGGATCATTGTTGAAACTACCCCAATGCAATTCAGACAGGGATTTTTGTTTGGAAGACTTCGGTCAGGCGTTTGGGTGGCCGACCATAAATTGAGGTGTATTCTTCAATAGTTGGAGCGATTCGTACCAGCAATTTGGCATCTTGATTCAGGCTGATGTTTTTCAGCAAATGCACCTGAAATGGGTTGCGGAATCGGTCGAAGGCCATGTCAGCAAATTCAGCCACACCTTCAACCCGGGCCACAAGCGCAGGTACAATTTCTTCGAAAACCACGTCGCGACACCAGCGATTTGCGGCCTTGTCAGCCATCACCTGCTGGACAGTATCAAACCCATGACCATAGAATTTCGCGACCATACAACTGTGAACAGCATTTAAAATACGTACTTTTCTCAGGAAAAATGGCGACATGTCATCGACAACATGTAAATAAGGGCTTGCAAACAGAGGCGGGACACCGCGAGCGGGCTTTTGGATGGCTAACAGTGCATAAGGTTCTACAGCGATCAGCATTTTGTCGGTGGATGCCAGGGGGTGATCCGCAGGGCCGTCGGTGATAATGCAATCGACCAGATTATTCAGCCACCAGCATTGATCGGTGACCCATGAAATGAAATCGGCTGGCAAATTCCAACTGGTGGCTTGAGCGACGACCAGTTTGCAGACTTTATCAGCGTTTTGCTCGATCAATTCACATGGGAGGATGACTAGCGGGCTTGAGCCTGCCTGATACCTTGCCCATAGCACGGATGCGAGCTTGCCGGGCAGGGATTTAGGCGGGCTGTCCGTGAGCTTGTCGGTGCCATCGGTTTCATATCCGGCTTCAGTGGCATTTGTGACAATATATTTTAATTCGGGAGAGGCCGCAATTCGGAGGATTTCAGGCCAGTTTTCTCCCGCAACCAGTGCCCGGCTGACACTTTCGATTTTTATCGGGCGATCGACCACCTGGCCATCTTCCACGCCTCTGTAAAGTGCGTGATACACGCCATTTTGATCGGCGAGTGTGTTGGCTCTGGTGCCGGGTGTGGATTGAACGATTACAATTCGGCCAACGTTTTGGCCTTCCAGATTGGCTTGATGGACAAATCGGTCGAAAAATCCACGGAGGAATCGGCCGGCACCAAATTGGAGGATGGTTTCAGGTTGATTTTGCATCTGAGCATTGATCCTTGAGTTTAAAAGAGTCAGGAGCCGACTTCAATAATCGCCTTGATCACGCCTGATTCAGGGTTGATGTAGGATGGAAAGACTTCAATGACATCTTCAAATCGGGTTCTGTGAGTGATCCACGGGTTGGTATTAATCTGACCTGTCTCGATCAAATCAATGATCCGTTTAAAGTCGCCTGGCAAAGCATTTCGGGAGCAAAGCAAAGTGCCTTCAGGGCGATGGAATATGGCGTGTCTGAATTTCACTTCGTCGGTGGTGATGCCCACATAAACCAGGCGGCCGCCGCCGTTGGCGATCAATTCAAAGCCGTTGGACATGCTGCCGGTGTGGCCTGTGGCGTCGATGACAACGTCGGGAAGGTGGCCACCGGAAAGCTCGATCAGATTTTTCTGGAGATTTTCGTCGGTCTTCAGAGTATGCTTCACGCCCATGATATCGCGGCAGAATTGCAATCTTTTTTCATTAAGGTCCACCACAATCAGGCGAGCGCCTGTGAGTTTGACAAATTCAATCACAGAAAGTCCAATAGGGCCGGCACCGATCACGGCCACAACATCGTCTTTGGTAATTGCGGCCCGATTCACGGCATGACAGCCAATGGCGAGTGTTTCGACGAGGGCAAGCTGTTCGAAATTGAGTTTTTTCGAGACGTGCAGTTTGCGAGCTGGTATGGTGAAAATCGGTGTCAAGCCGCCATCGCAGTGGACACCGAGGGTTTGGTTTGATTCGCAACAGTTGGTAAAACCACGTCGGCAGGCGTGGCAATTCTGGCAATTGATATAAGGTTCGATCGAGCATTTATCGCCGATTTTAATATCAGTCATGCCGGAGCCGACAGCAACCACTTCCACTCCAAGTTCGTGGCCTGGGATGCGCGGATAGCTGAAGAATGGCATTTTGCCGAGATAGCCGGAAAGGTCTGTGCCACAGACTCCGACTTGATGGACGCGCACCACGGTATCGCCTGGCCCTGGAGATGGCGGTTCGGGGATGTCGATCAGCCGCCAGTTTTTGGGTGAATCGAGTGAAAGCGCTTTCATTTGATTGATTCCTGTGAGACTGGTGGGGCTGGATTAAATCTTGTCGTTGTTTTCGGGACGACCTTCGATATAAAACCAGTTGTGAATTGGTTTCAGAATGGCCAGGACATCGTTCAGCAATTCGGAGTTGATTGGTTGATTGGCCCAGGTGGACCAGTTGCGGACATTTTCCGGGTTGGCGGATCCGACAATGCAAGTGGCAAGGTCTTCATTTGCAATCGAGTATTGCAATGCAAGCTGGGCGATATCCACACCATTCTGGGAGCAGAGCCGGGCCGCCTTTTGGCAAGTTTCGCGGACCAGTGGCGTGGCTTTGTGCCATGGAGGCAGTTCGGCATTGGTCAAAAGTCTGGCGGAAAATGGAGCTGCATTCATGATCCCGACATTTTTCGATTTCAAATACGGCACAAGCTCGCCGAGCATTGTGTTTTGAAGTGTGTAGTGGTTATAGGAAAGGACCACGTCAAGGTCGGTCTGATCGAGCACGAATTTAAAGATATTCATCGGATAACCGCTGATCCCGATGAATCGGACCTTACCTGACTGCTGGATTTTACGGAGGGCGGGCAGGGTTTCATCGACGATTTGTTGCATTTCGACAAATTCAATGTCGTGGCAAAGCATGATGTCGAGATGATCTACGCCCATGCGCTGGAGGCTGATGTCGACACTTTCGATGACACGACGGGCGGAGAAATCAAAATGGGTGCCGGCGTATCGGCCAAGTTTCGAGCCAAGAATATAGGAATCGCGAGGGACTCCGCGGAGTGCCACGCCGAGCAGGCATTCGCTCATGCCCCGGCCATAGAACGGCGAGGTGTCGATAAAGTTCATGCCAAGGTCGAGCGCAACGTGAACGGAGCGAATGGCTTCGGTCAGATCGACCTGACGGAATTCCTGACCCAGAGAACTGGCCCCGAAGCTCAGTACGGGGAGGTTCAAACCGGTACGTCCAAGCGGTCGGTGATTCATGGGTACGAATATTCCAAAAGGCGTTGCTCTGGCCGCACTGAAAGCGATTGAATCAGGGCGGGCCCATCGTGAAGATTGAGAGATTTGGGTGTGATCATACTAACTTTCAAACTGGCAACTGTCATGCGTTTTTTTTGAAGTCAGGTTTGTCGGCACGTATTCGAGACGGCTGAACCGAGTTGAATCCAGAGGATTCCTAATGGATGTCGGTCACTTCAAACGCTCTGAAAAACCGTAGTTTACCGAACGGAATTTTGGCATTGAGAGACTCGTAGATATAGGTGAGCGTGGAAGAACTGTTGGCTTTAAAGGCTTCTCGCATGAGGCTGGCTTCTTCGGCGGTGTAAAAATCTTCGGGGTTGAGTGGCTCGCCTGCTTCCAGAGCCTGGCAGAGATGATTTTCGATCGTGGTTGGAATCAGCCCACGGCTGGCAGCAATTTGTGCAATCGATTGGCCGGACCGATAGCCTTTGAGACTCTCCAGAACCGTGCCGCTCAAATCGCCTGGCGAACGTGTGGGCCGGGAAAGTGAAGCTGGAGGAGCAGGAGCTTGCCTGGTTTCGGCAAAGGTTTTGCGCTGGTTGGTTGCGAGCCACTCTCCGACAGCGGCGATGAAGGTGTCGCCATATTCGGTAAGTTTGCGTTCGCCCACGCCTGGTACAGAGAGAAACTCTGATGCTGATAAAGGATAAGATCGGGCAATGTGTCGGAGGGTGACGTCTGAGAAAACCACATAGGCTGGAACGTTACGTTCATCGGCCAAGGTTTTGCGGAGCAGGCGAAGTTCGTGAAACAGGCCTTCATCGCATGGAATATCGCCAGTTTTTGCCATCCGGGCGACCGCTGCAGTGGCAACCTGTTTCTCGGCTTCATCTTTACGGCGACTTAGAATGATCGGCACCCGTTGACGCAAAGCGTTCATGCCTTTTTCGGTGAGGGTGACGGTCTGAAACTGGTCCGGACTGGCTTCGGTCAGTCCAAGGCTGGTGAGGCGTCGGCCGAGGTCGATCCAGTCCTTGCGTGACTTGTCTTTACCAATGCCGTAGGTGGATAGGCTGGAGTGATCCCATTTACGGATTTTTTCCGTGTTTGCCCCGGCAAGGATATCGGCAATGTGTGGCCAGCCGACGGAAAAGCGGGCTTTCTGGCCGATCCGATAAATACAGCTGAGCAGTTTCTGGGCGTCGATTGTGGCGTCCCAGGTATCCATGGGCTCAAGGCAATTATCGCAACTTCCGCAATTATCATGAGGCCAATCTTCGCCAAAATAGCGAAGAAGCGATGCCCGGCGGCATGTGCATTCTTCCGCGAAAATGGCCATCTGATCGAGTTGCCGGCGGGCCACTTGCTGAGCTTGCGGGTCGGTGATTTCGTCGAGAAAACGTAGTTGCTTAACGATATCGCTACGAGAATAGAGCATGACGCATTCTGCCGGGAGGCCATCTCGACCAGCCCGGCCTGTCTGCTGGTAATATCCTTCCACGTTCTTAGGCAGGTCGGCGTGGATGACATAACGCACATTCGGCTTATTGATCCCCATCCCGAAAGCCACTGTAGCACAAACAATACGTGCTTTATCGCGAATAAAATCTTCCTGATTTCTGGTCCGTTCATCGGCTTCCAGGCCGGCGTGGTAGGCAATGGCAGGCAGACCTGCGTCAATCAGCATATCGGCCATGCTTTCAGCCGTTTTACGAGACTGGCAGTAGATGATGCCGGATTCCTCAGGGCGGGCGGCTGCAAATTCCCACACCTGTTTCGCCGGTTTCTCTTTGGCGATCACACGATAGCTCAGGTTTGGCCTGTTGAAGCTGGAAAGGAACAGGGCCGGGTCCTGAAGCTTCAGCTGAGTCACAATGTCGGCCTGAACCTGGGGCGTGGCTGTGGCTGTCAGGGCGATCATAGGCACTTGGGGAAACAGTGACCGAAGCTGGCTGAGCTTGCGATATTCCGGGCGAAAATCGTGGCCCCATTCGCTGATACAGTGCGCTTCGTCCACGACAAGTGACCGTACATTCCACTGCGCCAGCCGTTCGAGAAAGTCTGTCAGCATCAGGCGTTCCGGGGCCACATAAAGCAGCTTGTAATGCCCGTTGCCGAGTTCCTGAGAGCGTTTGTGGAATGTGGAGCCGTCGAGGGAGGAGTTGAGAAACGTGGCTGAAACACCGGCTGCCAGGAGTTGGTCCACTTGATCTTTCATCAAGGCGATCAGGGGCGAAACCACCACGGTCAGGCCGTCTCTTACCAGAGCAGGGAGTTGATAGCAAAGGCTTTTACCAGCACCTGTTGGGAGAATGGCGACGGTGTCGCGGCCGTCGAGCGAGGACTCCATGATCTCGCGCTGAAGGGGACGGAAATCACTGTATCCGAAGACTTGTTTGAGCAGGGCCTGTAAATTTGCGGTCATTACCCTGAGAGTTCCATGAAGGCCTTACGGCGTAGCGGGTGATCCATCATCGTTCAATTTCAAATGTCATCATAGCGAAATCGCTTGGAAATTAGAAAGGTGCTGCAAATCAGCAGATGTATAGCCCTTGATGGGTTTGGAAGTTTTAGAAACAAAAAATCTCCGGAAGATCGTTTGAAGGATCGTTCCGAAGATATCGGGAGGGGGGATTTCTAACAGTCGCTTACTCGCCGCCTCTGAACATTCGGAACAGGCCACGGCGAGGAGGGTTCGGATCGTTGAACGGATTGGCGAATCCGTTACGTGGCGATCCTGCGTTTACGTTCGATGGCATCGGAGCGCGGCCCGCTTCGAACAAACGAACTGGCGAGAAGTTTGGAGATCTCGAATTCGAGGCTCGCATGGTGATCACATCGTAGTCGGGCCGATCACCGCTCGGAGCGTTCGCCATATCCAGAGCACGCACCTGTGCTTCGGTCATGTAGGGGTTGTAACCCTGCCAACGGGTGTTGAGCACTTCCAGAAGATTGAGCGGGCAAAACATGGCGTCGCCGCTTACGGATTGCCAGTCGGCTGCCCACGGATTCGTTTCATCCACTTCGCCGGTTGGGGCGTAGTTGAGGATGTAGTCATAGCGAATGAGGCGGGGCTTGTCATCCTCACCATTCAGGCTTGAGCCGGAATTGCAAAGCACTTCTGTGACAATCTTATAAGCGCGTTCGCCACGGCTGGTATCGGCCACATAGGTGGATCGATATTCGCCAAGCCCCTGATTCCAGACTTCGTTGGGAGTTCCCCGTGGTGGGAAGGCCCGGAAGTTGCCCAGAAGGGCTTTTTTATCGGCACGGACATGCTTCTCGAGCATGGCGTGGAAGTGTGGGACGGAACGATCGCAGGCGTCAGGGCCAGGCCGGGGTGGGCCAGCGGCCACTTCCGTAACGTAATCGCCAATGGCGTGATTGTAGTGATTTTCACCCAATTCCGCCCAAAGTGATTTCAGTTCGTCGCGGGTCATGCCAGAGCCTGGCATCGGGATTGGCTCGTTCAGCAGAATCGAAGCCACGGCACCACCAAGGCAGTGACCAGGCCATCTCTGAATATCTTGATTCTGGCTGTTCGCCGCTTCCCATTGACGGGCCATGGTTCGATTGAGTTGATCGAACTTCAGGAGCGGGGAAGGGGTGCTGTAAACCTGACCGCCAACGCCGCGAGCCGTAAGATCGTCGTACAGGTTCGGGAACCAGGTGAGATCGTCGCCGGGAGCTGGCTGAGTTTCCAGCAGTCCGTTGGCACCGGCCCGGACAATGTCCTGACCAGGCGGAATGCGCGAGCCAGGCTGGGCGACCAAGATGTCGTCACCCTGAACCTGAGAGGTATCCACGATCCCGTTGCCACCGGCCCAAGGTTCGTGAATGGCATCTGCCTTGGTAGGCCAGTAATAGAAGTTCCAGGGCTTGCGAGCCGCTTTACCAATTTGTGTAAACCTGGATTCCAACGTGTATGGCTTGCCTTCGGACTTAATCTCGAAAGTAAACCAGCCATGCCGGTTCATACCAGTTTCAGCACCGTTACTGAAGTCTCGGCCATCGGGGCCCTTGAGATTTTCAATTTTGCCAGCGGTGGTTTCAATCGTTAATGATCCACCGAACCGGGTGGGAACATAGACGCCATACTTTTTATCGCCCGTCAAATTCACTGTCCGACCACCCAGTGGGACCGACAGTACTTGTACTGTAGGAGCCGTAGTGGTGGCCGCCGCCGGGTTGGCTGGGTTGGCAGCCTCCGGAGCGGTCTGAGCCATAGAGATATTAAAGTCCAGAGCACAGACACCAAACGTGATGCACGTTCGGAGCGTCCTCAGGACTATTTCCCCCCTCGATTTCATAGAATCCCCCGATTCGCGGATCTGTCCGTAGATCGTTAAACTTGACTACCTATCAGACGCATCCCTGCATCTATTGTACGACTCAGTCGAAACCGGGCCGTATTTTGAGTCATGTCAAGTCACTATCATGGGTATGGTATTACCTACGATATGGTTCGTCATTTTTACCAAATCAGAGTATCTCTATTTAGATCTCCCAGTTTATTTGAACAACCCCTATTCGTTAAAGCCCGCACAATCGTCATCTATCCAGAAATTACCTAGATTTTGGAATTTGACTAATCAGCGTAGATCGCGCTGACGATAGAAAACCTTAGACATCCGGAGTGTCGTTTTGACCATTCCGGCTGTTTTGAAAGGCAAGAACCGAATCGAACCTTTCAGCCATTGCTCAACTCTATTATTGCGATCCTTTCGCAGTAATTGCTCAAGGATGAGCGAGGCGAGTTGTGATCAGATTCTTCCGTGTGGAAGCGGTTGAAAATGTCACAGCACACAGCTTTCCTCCAGGATGACGAGGATCTATCAAGATGACGAATATTATCGCTGGTCTGGCTCTCAGTGCAGTGGCTTTGACAGGTGCTGAACCTAGCGCTCAAAGTCAAGCCAATCTAGGTGTTGCTCCTTCCGGGCAATACGCTGCACCGGCTGCATTATCACCCACCACAGCCGGCAAGATTCTGCCTGCCGCTGTGGCACCTGGCAAATTGGCACCTTCTGCTCAATCACCTGCCGCCGCAGGCAAAGTTCTGCCTGCCGCTCAAAATGCAGGTGCTGGCCAATCGCCTTATGGCCCTGCCAAATCACTACCATCCGGCCAAGGCCCGGGCGCTGCTGGTAAAGTTTTACCTGCTGCTCAAGGCCCTGCCGCTGCCGGCAAAGTGCTGCCCGCCGCGATAGCTCCAGGCAAGGGTGCTCCAGCCGCTCAAGGCCCTGGTGCTGCTGGTAAAGTTCTCCCTGCCGCTCAAGGCCCTGGTAATGCTTCACCTTACGGCCCGGGTGCTGCTGGTAAAGTTCTGCCTGCTGCCCAAGGCCCTGGTGCTTCACCACGTGCCGCCGGCAAAGTGTTGCCTGCTGCTTTAGCTCCTGGTAAGGGTGCACCTGCTGCATTTGCACCAGCCGCTGCTGGCAAAGTTCTGCCTGCTGCCCAAAGTCCTGCTGGTGTTTCACCTTACGGCCCTGCCAAGTCTTTGCCAGCCGGTGTGTCACCATTCGGTCCTGCCGCCGGCAAAGTCTTGCCTGCTGCTCAAGGTCCTGCCGGTGCATCACCTTATGGCCCTGCCAAGGCTCTGCCTTCCGGTCAAGGTGCTGGTCAATCCCCATTCGGCCCATCTAAAGCGGCTCCATCCGCCCAAGGTTATGGCCAGGCTGCTCCTAAGGCTCTGCCATCCGGTCAAGGCGGAGTTTACGCAACTCCACAATCAGGTGGCAAAACTGGCCTGCTTCACGGCCTTTTCCACAACCATTGATACTAAAACGGTTTAGTTGAAATGAATCGCAAAACGCCGCATGAGAAATCATGCGGCGTTTTGCATTTGTCATTTTGAAGAGAAGCGATACGCCTCAAATTCTGAAATCTGGGGTTTGAATCTAGCCGCAGGGCTATAGCCACCGGTTCGCGGAAGAGAATTAATCGGGGCTAGCGCCAAGACCGGCTAGATAAGAGGCATTAGCCACCGGTTCGCGGAAGAGAATTAACCGGGGCTAGCGCCAAGACCGGCTAGATAAGAGGCACTAGCCACCGGTTTCCGCGATTTATAAAACCAACCGCGTTGTGCTTGGCCATGGTTCGCTAAAAACCAGAAGGAATCAGACCGGCGAGGGATCAATCCCCAAATCACGAAGGTCTGTGAGAGCCTCGAATTTCAGTCCCTGGTCAGCGAAGTTTTGCGCAGCTCCCTGAAGCCGGTCCAGAACCACGATCACGACTGATACCTCTGCGCCTACTGCCCTGACAGCTTCCACAGCTTGCAGGCTTGAACCACCAGTGGTGGCGACATCGTCCAGAATCGCCACCTTCATCCCAGGCTGAAGTGGGCCTTCGACCAGCTTGCCTGTGCCGTGATCTTTGGTTTGTTTGCGCACCAGAAAGCCCAGAAGGTCGTCTCTACCCCAGACTCCGGCTTTGGCCAGAACGGCTCCTACAATTGGGTCAGCGCCCATCGTTAAACCACCCACAGCACTGACTTCTGGATAATTTTTCAGTAGTTCCAGAACACCGTCTGCAATGTGATTCGCTCCCCCAGCGGAGAGAGTCACAAGTCTTCCATCAATGTAAAATTTCGACTTCTTGCCGCTGGCAAGCGTGAAATCACCGTGCTTTAAGGATCGGGTCTTCAGTAATTCGACGAGTTTTGCTTTATCGAAACTCTGTGTTTGCATCGTCTTATCCAATTCTTCTGGTTCTTGGCCCAAGCTGACGGTTCATAATTCGTGGAGACGCACCCAAAGCCTGCCGATCAACCAAGTGCAAGCTTGCGTAACCAGAATAACCATTCTTGGCAAAGCTTTCAAAAGATTCATCTCAAACGTCCTCAGGTCAAAATCGTCCAAAACGTCCATGCACAAAAATCCATACCCCAACGAAATTCAGCCGACAATAAACACCATAACCATCTATACCAAAGAACCTTATTGTGATTCACCAGAAAAACCGACCACTAGAAGAGGCGATTTTCCTTGCAGAATAATCGTTCAATGATACGATATATTCGTTCAAGCCGTTCTTCTTAATCGGGTCTGGAACAAAGATGATGCAAGTGAATGAACGATTCCTGACAACTCAACAAGTGGCTGAGATCCTCAGTCTGAGTGTCAGTACTGTCAAAAGATTGGTTGAAACAGGCGAAATCGTTGCAGTCAAAACGCCTGGCGGGCACCGCAGAATTGCCGAATCTGTGATTGATCATTATGCCAGAAACAGAGGGATTGGACTCGTTGAGCCGTCAACGAAATCAGCCTCTGGATCTCAACTGTCTGACAAATTCAAAGCCGTGGACGAATCGATCGATTATTGGCGATCCGCCTTGAAATCGGCTTTGATCAAGTCTCACGTAGACGAAGCAAGGCATGCCGTCCGAACGGTTTACGCCTCATCTGGCGATGCCTCTGTGTTGGCCGACTCGCTGATCTCTCCTGTCATGGCAGGCATCGGTCATGCATGGCAGGCCGGCCGAATTGAGATCTTCCAAGAGCACCATGCGTGCCATATTCTTTCTGACATTCTCTATGAATTGGTCAGACAAACCAGAAACCGCAATCGAAGATCTCCGCTCGCTGAACATCAACCGCTTGCCATCGGAGCCACCCCAGAAGGTGACCACTACACCCTGACTGGCATGCTCTGTGAGCTGACCCTTTTGGAACGTCGTTGGGAAGTCCGTAACCTTGGCTGCCATCTGCCGGTTCCGGAACTGGCTCAAGCCATCACGGATCTTAAGCCCAAAATCGCATGGCTTAGCGTTCACCATCTGGAAAACGAACAAACCTTGACCACTGATTTGAAGAAACTACTTCAAACCGCAAGGATGATGAAAACAACTCTCATTTTGGGTGGACAGGGGCTGAACGAAAATATTCGTAAAGAACTTGATCAACTCCACGTGACACTTGCTCAGAATATGGATTACCTGGCCGTCGCGGCCGAAAAGATTTTTCCCGGAGGTCGATGTGTAATCGACTCTTTGGCATTACCACTTCACGACTTACACAATTCGAGGTGACAGCCATGTCGGTTCAAAAACGTGATGATATGGACGGTTTTGCACAACTTGACGCCGAAATTACTCAAGTCCTCACCAAAGAGGATGAACGTAGTCTCCTTAAAAACCTCGCCAACTGTCGTGCAAAACTCGCCGATGCGCTCAAAGCCATCGAAGATCCCAACGTTGAAACCACTGAGACCAAATTTGGTCTCTCCCAACTCCTCTCCAACGGTGAACTTCTTCCAGGTCTGAAAAGCGCCCAACTTGGTGCGACCCTGGAACGTTATCGCGAACTCAGAGGCAAACTCGCACTGGCCAACCTCAGGCTGGTCGCTCACGTCGCCAAGCGGTTTCGCGATCGGGGCATCTCTTACACAGACCTCATTCAAGAAGGCTTCTGTGGTTTGCTCGAAGCCATCGACCGCTTCGACCTCAACCACGAAACAAAGCTGGCCACTTACGCCACCTGGTGGATACGCCAGTCCATGCAGCAAGCCGTCGCCTCAGGCGCTTATCCTGTCAAACTGAGTCCACGCCACCTGCGTCAACTGGCTCATAATCAGGAAAAGATGGACCTGTTTAACAAAGAGATTGATGCTGATTCCGACGAACTCCCCATGAGTGCCCCGGAACTGGTTCAGAGGATTCATACAGCCACCCGGCCGACTGTCTCCCTCAACGCATCGTTCGATTCCGACTCGAGCTTCAGCCTGCTCCAAACGATCAGCGAAACCGAGTACGAGCCTGACGATGAGCCTGATGCTGGCGAAATGATTGCCAATCTGATCAGCGAACTTCGCCCTCGGGAACAACAGGTTCTGCAACTACGATACGGCCTTGGTGGGCGTCAGAAACTGAGCCTGAGCCAGGTGGGTAAAGTTCTCTCCGTTTCCAAAGAACGTGTCCGCCAGATTCAGGACCGAGCACTTCAACGTTTGCGTGAAGTCGCAATGGAAACGCAACTCGTG
>CAMCFM010000062.1 GCA_945874095.1 Candidatus Kuenenia stuttgartensis | reverse complement strand
AAAAAACACCAGCATGAAACATGGCTGGCAGCAGTCCATTTTCGGGAGCCTCATGCGCCTTATGTGCCTGCTGATCCAGTGGATATGGCTGCTGTGGCGGACCTGAAAATAGAGCTGCCCAATGTTCCCGGCCTGACTAAAGTGAGGGTGGAAAAACTGCGAAGAGATTATCTGGCAGCGGTTCATGGTGTGGATCGCAATGTGGGCCGATTAATGCAACTTCTGGATGAATTGCATTTGACAGAGAACACTCTGGTCATTTTTACGAGCGACCACGGGTATATGATCGGCGATCATGGCCTGCATCACAAAGGCAATGCTACCTGGATGGTGGAAGGGCGCAAAGGGCTGCGACCAAACATGTTTGATGATGCCATCAGGGTACCCTTGATTGTCCGGCAGCCGGGGCGGGTGCCAGCTGGAACGAAGCCAGACCAGGTGGTTTCGCAATTGGATTTATTTCCAAGCATACTCAGTTGGGTGGGGTTGGGAATGCCTGAGAATTTGAAAATTGAGGGGCGGGATGCGTCTTTGTCGTTCGCTGGGAAATCGATTCCCGAGTGGGATGAAACTTTGTTCGGACAGTATGATCTGAAGCATTCCGGCACGGCGAACATGCGGATGATTCGGACACGCAAGTGGAAGCTTGTGAGGCATTTGGAGGCTGGATCAGAGAATGAGCTTTATGACCTGTCGAACGACCCTGATGAGAGGGTGAATCTTTGGGGGCAGTTGCAGTTCAAGGAAATACAATCCGAGTTGCTAATGCGAATGATCGAGCGGATGAAACAGTTGAAAGACCCTAAGACTGAAGCGTTTTCGGTTAAGACTTAAGCCAATTTGTATCACTTCGGCCAATCTGGGTTTGCCCTATTTTGAAAAATGTGATAGAAGAGTGAATGGATTTTGAGGCGAGTCATGTATTGGCTTGCCTATGAAAAGATTCACAACACATCATGAAGGACACATCTCATGTCAGATTTTCTCGAAAGCCTTAGTAATGCAATGGGAGTTACAGACAGCGTCTTTTGTTTGATTATGACATTTCTTTCCGTTTTCGTCGCATTCGTATTGGGTAGAATCGCCGTCGTCAAATTCCCATTTGAAAACATGGTTGAATCGGGTGAAGGAATTGGCTCGTTCTGTAATCTCATCGGTGTTTTATATGCAATTGTTTTGGGTTACGTGCTTGTGAATGTTTATGAAAGCTATTCGATGGCAAGTGAAAGGGTGGAAACCGAAGCCTCTCTGCTCATCGACCTTTTGCGGGACGCTGAAGGATTGCCTCCAATTCAGGGGCTGATACTCCGCAAAGCGACTGTAAATTATATGGACTCTGTGATTGATGTAGAATGGCCGTATATGATTGCAAACCGCGATTTTCATCCAGTGACCTTCGATAAGTTTAGCGCAATTTACAAGACGGTGAAGCAGATAAAATGCGATAGCGATGAACAAAGACTATTTCTTGGAGAAATTATTGTACGGCTGAACGAATTGTCGGCTACCCGCCGGGAGCGAATCCAGGTGGCCAGTTCCCGGGTCCCTGATATGCTTTGGGCGATGCTTTTGGGGGTTGGGTTTGTGAACTTCTCGATGACGTTCATATTCCCTGTTGAGCGGCCAAAAGTGCGAATTGCATTACTTTGCAGTACAGCAGCCGTCATGACTTTCACGACCTTGCTGATTTTTATTCTGGACAGGCCTTATAATGGATCTATGGGAATTAAGCCAGAATCGTTGATCAAGGTTCGGGAGATTATTCAAAAGAAGGGTAAACCAGAACAATGGGAACAAGATCCTGGAGTTGCATCCGCAATGCCCAAGCTGGAAATGCTCAAAAAAGCGGTTGAAAAGGCCAAGCATTCGAATTAACCAGCTGGAAATCGGTATTGAAATAAAAACAAAAATGGGGCAAAAGCAACGGATGCTTCTGCCCCATAGGTGTTTATTGGCTACCCGAATTATTTCACTTGCAGGAATTTCACGCAGACTGGCGTGGAAACCTTGACTGTATCCGCAGGTTGACCCTTAGGAGCACCGGTTTTAGGGTCGATTGCGTGCACTTCAATCAAGCCTGTATTCTGGCCTTCAATCAGCATCCACGAGCCGGAGGGATCGACTGCGAAATTGCGTGGGGTATCGATCTCGACCGACTGATAATTGGCCTGCATGGAAAGGCTGCCATCGCCATTGACCAGAAACGTGGTGATCGAATGATGGCCACGATTAGATCCATAAACAAAATGGCCGGTCGGGTGAACCACCACTTCGGCGGTGTGGCTGACGCCTTTAAAGCTTGTTGGCAAAGTGCCTATGCTTTGCACTTGCGTGAGTTCACCAGTCTTGGTATTCACATCAAAAACATTCACGGTGTTGCCAATTTCGGTGATCACGAACGCCCGCTTGCCGCCCGGAGCAAAAGCGAAGTGGCGAGGGCCAGAACCTGGCTTAACAGCCACGTGCGGAGGGTTTGCCGGAGTCATTTCGCCAGTGGCAGAATCAAATGCAAAGATCAGGATCTGGTCGAGCCCGAGGTCGGCCACATATGCAAACTTGCCATCGGGGGACATATTTACAGAGTGGGCATGAGGAGCTTCCTGGCGATCAGGATTCACGCTTTTGCCTTTATGCTGCACAAAAGCCGTGGTTTTGCCAAGCGATCCATCGTCAGTAATTGCAACTGCGCCTGAGCTTCCGCCACCATAATTTGCGAACAAGACAAACTTACCGGTGGGGTCGATGGTCAGGTGACACGGGGCTGTGCCGCCGGTTTCCACCTGATTAAGCATCTTCAAATCGCCATTTGACTGAATTTCAAAGGCCGTCAATCCACCGGCCTTTTTGCCGTTCTGATTGTCAATTTCATTAACGCTGTAAAGATGCTTGCCATCTTTATGGATCGCCAGAAACGATGGATTCGCTACCTTGGCAGCCACTTGAGGGGCCGTGGCCTTGCCAGTGGTGGTATCGAGGTCGAATTTGTAAATGCCTTCGCTTTTTGTGCCGTTGGTATATGTGCCAACATACACTCGCACGTGATCGGCATGGCTTGAGGCTCCAAATAAAGTGGCTGAGGCGGCGAGCATCAGAAACGACTTTCTGGTCATTCTGGAAATCGATTGCAATATCATTCAGGTCTCTCCCTGGAGGGTGTTCTCAAAAGTTGCTCAATCTGACGGAACAGGTTGATTCATGAAAGCCTAGTGTCGAAATTGGGCTGTGTCGAGGGGTTCATCCGTATTTTTTCGATTTTCTGTCAGTTTGCTGTTGCATCAAAGGTATTTATGATTGAATAATATGAGATCATCCACTCATTAACCCAAGCTCAGGATCAACCTCATATGACTCTTCTGATGAACCGGCGAAAATGGATTCAGAGCCTTGGGGCCTGTTCGTTGATCGGCTCGTGCAAAATACTGCAAGCCGATACGGATGAAGGATATACGATCCCGACTCTGGATATTGACGGATGGGCGGATCATCAGGTGATCGTGGATCGCGAGCCTGGCCAATATCTTGGTCACCCCACCACCGTTCTGCTCGAAGATGGCAAAACCATTCTGACCGTTTATCCCAAAGGGCATGGCAAAGGCCCGATCCAGTATAAGAAATCCACTGACGGGGGTAAGACCTGGAGCGATCGTCTGCCGACCCCGCCGAACTGGGTGAGCAGCGGAGAGACCCCGACCATTCATCGGGTGGTGGACGCCAGTGGCAAGAAACGCCTGATTATATTCTCAGGGTTGAAGCCGATCCGCATGGCGGTTTCGGAAGATGACGGAGCCAATTGGACAGAATTAAAACCGATCGCCGAATACGGCGGAATTGTACCCATGGGGAGCGTGGTTGCATTAAAGGATCAGCCTGGTCATTATCTGGCCCTTTTTCATGACGACGGCCGATTTATGAACGAGCCTTTCAGGCCTTCGCCCAAAGGCTTTTACGTTTATCAGATCAATTCGACTGATGGTGGTCTGACCTGGGGCGAGCCCAAGGTGGTGGCCCATCATTCAGACGCCCACCTGTGCGAACCAGGTGCTGTGCGAAGCCCTGACGGTAAGCAAATTGCCGTGCTTTTGCGTGAGAACAGACGCAAGCATAACTCATTTTTGATTACATCTGAGGATGAAGGTAAAACGTGGTCGAAGCCGAAAGAATTACCGGCTGCATTAACGGGCGACCGCCACACGGCCGCTTATGCTCCAGATGGCAGACTGTTGATTTCATTTCGCGACACCACCCGCAAATCACCCACAAAAGGCGATTGGGTGGCCTGGGTTGGCCGGTATGATGACATTATCGCAGGCCGCGAAGGGCAGTATCGTGTACGGATCAAGAAAAATTATAAATCCTCAGACTGCGCATATCCTGGAGTGGAAATACTCTCAGATGGTACGTTTGTATTAACAACCTACGGCCACTGGACTCCGAAAGAACAGCCGTATATTCTGAGTGTGAGGGTCAGGCTCGATGAGCTGGACAAATTGCATTCACGACAGAAATAAGTCGCAATTGCATTTCAGAAAAGTTCCAGCAACGGCTCGCCTTCAGCCAGCAGGTTGAAAGTGCGGCCATCTTTATCTGTGGCTTCAAGGTTTTTAATCCCCATGGCGTGATACACGCTGTGGGCGATGTGGGCTGGCGTTACAGGCTTTTCGGCTGGAAATTCGCCGCGTTTATCGGTGGTTCCATAGGCTTGGCCGCCCTTGATTCCGCCACCGGCCAGGACCACGCTTTGGCAGTGTGTCCAGTGATCGCGGCCGGCTCCGGAAATCCCACCCGAACGAGGATCTCCCACTCGCGGCTTCCGGCCCATTTCAGAAGTCACCATCAGCATGGTTTCATCGAGCAGGCCACGTTGTTCCAAGTCTTCAATCAAGGCAGAAAAACACTGGTCAAATTCAGGCAGAAGGTCTTCTTTCAGACAACTGAAATTGCTGCCGTGTGTGTCCCAACCGCCGCCGGAGGCACATTTCTTGGCAATTCTTTCGTCGTTTTCCGACCAGAAAACGGTGATGAATGGGACCTGTGCTTCCACAAGTCGTCGGGCCACCAGCAGGCTCATTCCATTAATGGTCTGGCCGTATCGAGCGATGGTGGAGGGTGATTCTCCAGCCAGATCAAAGGCTTTTGTGGCTCCTCCACCTGAGAGCAGCCGCATGGCCTGATTCTGAAGTTTCGACCATGTCTGGACATGCGATTTCAATTCCAGGTCGCGGCGGGCGGAATCCACCAGTTCCAGGAGATGGTCGCGGTTGAGCATTCGACCAGCACTGACATTACCCTCGAGCGTCAAGGCCGGGGCCTGAAAATTCATGGGCTTGGTGCGATCGGCCAGGACATACATGGGATCGTGTTCTACGCCTAATCGGGCTGCAAACTGGCCTGGGCGAACATATGGCAGTGTACTGGGCTTAAATGGCAGAGAGATTGCATTTGGGAGTTCTGGATGCTGGGGCCTGCGGGAGGCTGCCACACAGCCCAGATAAGGCCAATCGTCGGGCATGGGGGTTCGATTATTTGCCAGAGTCAGAAATGTGGGGTCGGGCACATGACCAGTGAGATTGTAATAATAACCCGCGTGGTGATCATTGGTATTCACTGTCGAACGGATCGAGCGGACCACAGCCAGATGGTGCCCAACGCGGGCCAGTCGCGGAAGATGCTCGCTGATCTGGAGGCCGGGTGCTGAGGTTGCAATTGGTTTAAATTCGCCGCGATATTGCTCAGGGGCGTCTGGTTTCAAGTCCCACATGTCGATATGACTGGAACCACCGCACAGGAAGAATAAAATGGTCGACTTGGCCTTTCCGCCAGTTGTGATTGCATTTGTTAAAACGGGATCCTGAGAGGCTGCAAGCTGTGGATTGCCGAACCTGAAACCTGCCAGGCCGAGAGTGGATGCAGTCAGGATTTGCCGGCGGGAAAAATTGCCATTAATGTTATTCTGATTCATGACAGGATCCTTTTAATTACAGAACCGTGAACGTCGGTCAGGCGGAAGTCCCGGCCCTGGAAACGGAAAGTCAGTCGGGTGTGATCGATTCCCAGCAAATGCAAGATCGTGGCTTGAAGGTCGTGGACGGAAACTGGATCCTGAACGGCTTTGAAGCCGAAATCGTCGGATCCTCCGTAAGTCATGCCTGGCTTGATCCCTCCACCTGCCATCCAGACAGTAAATGCGTATGGATGGTGATCGCGGCCCCAGGATTTGATTTCCTCGATTTTGCCCTGAAGGAATGGAGTTCTGCCAAATTCGCCGCCCCAGATGACGAGCGTTTCATCGAGCAGGCCACGACGTTTTAAGTCGCGCACAAGTGCTGCGGATGGGGCGTCCGTATCGGTGCATTGCACTTTGAGCTGGGTGTTTAAATTGCGGTGCTGATCCCAGCCAGCATGAAGCAGTTGAACGAACTTGACACCTCGTTCCACCAACCTGCGGGCCATAATGCAATTATAGGCAAACGAGCCGGCCCGCCTGACATCAGGGCCATATTCAGCCAGCACGTTTTCGGGCTCGTTTGAGAGGTCGGTCAGCTCGGGCACACTCATTTGCATTTGATATGACATTTCATATTGGGCAATACGTGTCTGAATTTCAGGATCGCCGACGTGGCTGAAAGTGTCGCGATTGAGGGCAGAAAGGTCGTCGAGCATGGCCCTGCGTGCATTTCGGCTGACGCCTGGAGGGTTTTCGAGATAAAGCACTGGATCGCCGCCACCGCGAAACTTCACGCCTTGATATTTACTCGGGAGGAAGCCACTACTCCAGTAAAAGTCGTAGAAGATCTGGCCGCAGGAGGCCTCTTTATCGCGTGATGTCATGACCACAAAACCAGGCAGATTCTGTGATTCGACGCCAAGTCCATAGGTCAGCCACGAGCCCATGCTGGGTCGGCCTGGCATTTCGGAACCGGTCAGGAAAAATGTAATCGCAGGGGCGTGGTTCACCTGAGTGGTGTGCATGGACTTAATGAAACAGAGATCGTCAGCAATTTTGGCGGTATTCGCCATAAAGTCACTGACAGTTGCACCTGATTGGCCGTGCTGGGCAAACTTGGAGATTTCCGGGAGGCACGGGCGGGCCGTCTGGCCACTAGTCATGGTGCTGAATCGGGCTTTGCCGACGATCGATTCTGGGATCTGCTCGCCTTTGAGGCGGCTCAGTTCTGGCTTGTAATCAAAAAGGTCGACGTGCGAAGGTCCACCATTCTGGAACAGGTAAATCACGTTCTTGGCTTTGGGCGTGTGATGCGGCAAGCCGTTGCCGGAGATTCCTTCGCCTTGCGATTGCTGCCCAAAAAGTGATGCAAGTGCCGCTGAACCAAGGCCCATGGCCGACTGGCCGAACAGGCTTCGGCGCGTGAATTGGGCTGAAATGACATCTTCAGGAGTTTGCATGATATTTTTCTCAGATGATTTCAAGGTTTGCTTAGTGTTTCATCAAGATTCAGGACCATCAGGCAAACCTGTGTCCACGCGGCATGTTCAGCTGCATTCAAGTCAGTCATGGGTGGACTCTCGCCGGTTTTTATCAGGCTTTGGGCCGCAGTGGGGTCTGATTGGAAAATCGCTCTTTGTTTTGCAAGCGATTTCAACATCAATTGCAACTCGTTTGGATTGGGTGATCTGACCAACGCCTTCTGGAAGATCCATTTTGCTCTCAAGGCGTCGGTTGATCCACCATGACGGATTGCATTTCCAGCGAAAACCCGGGCAGCTTCGACATACGTTACATCGTTCAGGGTAATCAAAGCATGCAGAGGGGTGTTGGTGATGACGGACTTCACGGAGCAGGTCTGACGATTGGGGCTGTCAAAGAAAATGGTTGGGCCGACAATTCTTCGCCAGAACAGGTAAAGACTTCTGCGGTAAAGCGCATCGCCATGATCCTGAACGTAGGTTTTGTTGCCGAAAGTGGCTTCTTCCCAAATGCCGGTAGGCTGGTAGGACTTGACTGAAGGGCCGCCCATGGCGGGGGTTAAGAGGCCTGAGATTGCCAGGGCCTGATCGCGAATCATCCACGATGGCAGCCGGTGCCTTGGCCCACGTCCCAAAAGCCTGTTTTCAGGGTCGTTAGACCACGATTCCGCCGGAGCACTGGCCGATTGGCGATAAGTGGCCGAGGTCAGGATCAAGCGAATAATGTGCTTTGTGCTCCACGGTTTTGAGCCGTTTAGAGGCGATTGAAATTCGGAAGCGAGATAATCGAGCAATTCAGGGTGGCTTGGCAACTGGCCTTGAAGGCCGAAATCTTCGGTGGTTTTAACGATCCCCATCCCGAATAGCATTTGCCAGAGGCGATTGACTGTGACTCTGGCTGTGAGAGGATTTTCAGGGTCCATGAACCAGTTGGCCAGATCGAGCCGGTTGAGCGATTTTTCTGGCTTGGATTCGGTTCTCGGATCATTGATAAATGCGGACAACAACCGGGGCGAGACTTTTGATTCAAGCTTGTCGTAAGTGCCACGTGTCAGAGCGAAGGTGTCGCGAGGTTTGGGAGAATCGGCCATGACCATGACTCTCGTCATTTTCGAAGCGGCAGTGTCGCGAACTTGTCTCAACTTTCGTAGTTCCTGCAATTGCAATAAATACTCAGGCTGAGACTTACCATAATAGTTCGTCAGTTCTGTATCATTTTCAGGGATTCGCGAATTTGGACCTTTCCTCAAAGTGGATTCAATGCCGACGGGCAAAGTGGTGGAATATTTGCCATCTTTGATCACCATTCCGGCTTCACGAAGTTTTGTTTCTTTGGCTAGTACCACTTTCAATAAAGCGTTGTAAGCGGCGGATGCCTTTCTAAGCTGAATCTGTTGCTGAGGGGTGGTCATGTCGAGCACAGGGGCGGATTGGCCACTGCCGTCGGAGCCGCTCACAGGTGTTTGGTTGAAGAATGAAAAGAGCTGATAATAATCGCGTTTGGAGATGGGGTCGAATTTGTGGTCGTGGCAGCGGGCGCAGGTCATGGTCAGGCCGAGCCAGATGGTGCTGGTGGTTTCTGTCTGGTCGAAGACATATTCCACGCGATTTTCTTCCGCGATCCGCCCCCCTTCCCCATTGATCATGTGGTTTCGGTTGAAGCCGGTGGCCAGAATCTGGTCAGGATGGGCTTTGGGAATGAGGTCGCCGGCGATTTGGTTGACGGTGAACTGGTCAAACGGCATATCGTTGTTGAAGGCCTGGACAACCCAGTCGCGCCAGGGCCACATGGTGCGTTCGCCATCCCCCTGATATCCATTGGTATCAGCATATCGGGCAGCATCGAGCCAATCCCAGGCCATCCGCTCGCCGAATCGGGGGGAGGCTAAAAGCCGGTCGACTAACTTTTCGTAAGCATAAGGTGTATTGTCGTTTAGGAACGCAGAAACTTCGGATTCTGAGGGCGGAAGGCCGGTGAGGTCGAGCGATACGCGTCTCAGAAGTTCTGTCCGGGTGGCTTCTGGCTGAGGCTGGAGCGATTTGGATTCGAGTCGGGAGAGGACAAAGGCGTCGACAGGATTTTTGACCCATTCTGAATGGACGGTCTTTGGGATCATGGGTCTGACCGGTTTTTCCCAGGCCCAGTGTTGGCCCCAGACGGCACCTGCGTTGATCCAGCTTTTGAGCGTTTCGACTTGTTCAGGGCTGAGAGGTTTGGCGAGTTTGGGTGGGGGCATGACCTCGTCTGGATCATGACTTGTGATTCGGGCAATCAGCTCACTTTCGCTGGCCTTACCGGGGACGATGGCTTTTGATTTAAGGGCAGAATCGCGCTGATCGAGCCTGAGATCGGCTTTGCGTTTCGCAGAATCGGGGCCATGGCAGGTAAAACAGCGGTCGGAAAGGATGGGCAGGATTTCGCGACTGAAGCGGCTGTGCTCTTGCTCCTGCTGAGCTTTCGTCGTGGTCGAGACGGTCAGACCAAGGATGAAACCGATGGCGATTCTGATAGTGGATTGAGAAATCGTTCGGTGGAGCATGGTTTTAGGGTTCAGCGATGTCGAGATGATGTGCTGGGGTGGAGAGGGGGCAGTCTCTATAAAGATACGTTAAATTTGGGAGAGGGGCAATCGGATTCATCCAGAGCTTTTGATCTCGAACTTAATTCGGGAAATTTCCAGAAGTAACGTCCAGTTTTCAAAACAATGTCTGTAAAAAAAATTTCCTTCAATTTCAATAAACTCCACTTGACAGTTTTGGGATATCGGTTTATAAGGACGCAATCAGGAGTGATATAGGACATCATCTTCCTGAATGGTCAGCTTTTGCACTACATCATGACGAATGGACTCGTGTTATGCATGCATCATGGATTCGGCTGCGGTTACCAGCTTTGATTGGATTCGCCATCGTTGGATTGATTTCCACAGAGACGTGTATTGATGCCTCGATCATCAATTCGCAACCCACTGAATCACAGCAGGGCTTTGACAGTTACACCGTTCCGGGAGACTCACTCCCTACTGGATGGTCAGCTGTAACAACTGGTCCATCAGATGTTTACAACCCGTTTGTGACCCCCGGCCAACCCTACGATGCCACGGTTCAGCCCTACGGGTTTGACGCTCAGTCAGGCCCTGCAACATCTTACGCAGGGTTTTCGTGGGCGGCTGGTTATGATGGGACATCGTGGTCATTTATCAACACCTGGCTGCTCTCGGATTCGCAGACTCTGAACAATGGCGACGTTGTTTCATTCTGGGCTCGCGAGCAGTCCACCGCTTCGACTCCGAATCGCTTGGAAGTGCGATTAAGCACCAATGGAGACAGCGCCTATATTGGTGCAGCGGGTGATCCGACCGGAGTGGGCGATTTCAATACGCTTTTGACGAGTATCAATCCGACGCTGACCGTTGATGGGTTTCCTGATCAGTGGACACAGTTTACGGCAACAGTTTCGGGTCTGAATGGTCCGACAACGGGCCGGATTGGATTCCGCTACAATTTGTCGAATCAGGAGCTTGTGGGTGGCTCTGGTGGATACATTGGTGTGGACACATTTTCGATCAACCCGACAGTCGTGCCTGAGCCAGCAACGATCGTGATTTATGGACTGGGCTTTACGGGCTTGATCTATCGCCAGTGGCGTAAGCGTAAGCCATTAGGTTGAGAAACAAAAAAAGGGAGATGGCCAAAAGTGGCCATCTCCCGTGATGGGAAGCATTAGGCTTCCAAATGATTTCGCTTGAAATCGCGACGAATTGGGCCGCGAACGGCTTCGACCTGGCGAGCTTCCTGGGGTTCCAGGCGACTGGCTTGTCGATTTTCGCGCTGAATTGCTTCGTACACTTCTTGACGGTGCACGCTGATCTCGATAGGGGCAGCAATGCCCAATCGGACCTTATCACCACGAATGTCCACCACGGTAATGACTATGTCATCGCCAATGATGATGCTTTCGTCTCGGTGACGTGAAAGGACCAGCATCTTACAGGCTCCTTCCTCCTGCCAACGGTCGAGAGTCGTGACCATCCCTGGCCACGCTTTCCGGATTTGTCCCGTGCTCCGGTGCCGAGTTTCCCTGGTATTGTTGGGTAGTCGGCAGTCGGATCACTCCACGACCTGCTTGAACGTGATAAAACGGAATGGGAATGAATACGCGATTTTTCGGATGGGTCAGGCAGAGGCACGAAGTGCAAAGGCTGATCCAACAGAGAGCAGAATTTCATCCGATGCCGGTTCACCGAGAGGATGTCGCACGGAGTGTCGACTGGATGTCAGGACCATCTGGCGGCCAAGCCGTTTTTCCAGATTGAAGACCATCGGCCCTTGCAGGTTGACGGTCAAGACACCAGCCTCGTTCCGATTCAGGATCAGGAAGACTTCCGGCTCTTGACAATCGTCAAGCGCCAAAGCGGCCCGATCACCGGCACGAACATCCACATGATAATCCTCAAGCCCTTCCCCGGGTGTGACCAAGGCAAAGGCGAGTTCTGGCGTGTCCAGGCTTTGAAGCCAGTACAGGCCATCCACTTTCTGATCTGCCAAAAGCAGGAACTGGGTGGATGATCGAAAGCCAACCAGGCCTTCAGTCAATCGCACAACATCTGATTCCTGAACATTCAGCGAACCAAACCGACTTGTCATCACGTTCATGACACGACCTCCTTGTGACGTCAAGTGTTTGAATTGCCTTCCTTGCGAACCCTCAACGAAATCGGCCCGAGTGGTTTCAATCGCTCACCGGCTTGCCGGAGATCAACGAAACACCCGCCTTAAAATGCTAAGGCCGACCTGTTCAAGATTCATGGGCTACGAGAATCAGAAGTGTCGCTTCCGTGACATTTCCGTGAGACTCGCACTTGACAACCGTAACTATCGGAGAATAAACAAGCCGATCCACCCTCCAGTCTCCGGTTTTATGAAGATGACTGACCTGTTGGGCGACCATTGCGGAATGTAGCAGTTGTAGCGATTCAGCTGAGTTTGCGGGCTGGTGCGGTCGTATGCAAACCGCCACATACGGAGGTCTTATTTCCTTACGGATTTCAAATTTAACGCGATTTAAATTCCACCCTGACCGGTGTGGAAAAGTCTTGAAAAAGCGCCTCATCCCGTCGTTGATCAGGCCGGCCATCGTGCACCATCGTACGATATCTCCAGGTTGTGGCCTGCCCTGCTTTCAGTTTCAGGTTCTCTTTGTAAGCAGGTACAAAGCTGAAAAACGGGAGAGTGACAGGATGGATCCGCACCACGTTCGGGAAACGGAGGTTGGAGGGGTGGTCGCACATGACGGCTCCGACATATGTCTCAGAGCCTTCTGCAACAGGGCCTGTCAAATCAAACCGTTTCGCTGGCTTCTGGTCAGCTTTGGTCCGATGGTTGTGCCCTTCGCTGGTTAGAACATCCAGCTTACCTTTCACAAATGGCTCAGGACCACGATAGGCCATGCCTCCATATCGGTGCTTGACAATTTCCAGGTCCTGCCCTACCGCAGTCTGAGAACTGGTCAGATCCCAAATCCAGGCTGGTTGATTCGGGATATCATAGACGTTTATAGACCACGTTTCTTCCAGAACTGATTTCCCAGAATTCTCAGACGGTTTGGCTTTATCGCGCAGTTGCCAGTCGTGAT
>CAMCFM010000061.1 GCA_945874095.1 Candidatus Kuenenia stuttgartensis | reverse complement strand
CTTCCAATCGTGTGTGGTGGAATGGCGTTCAAGAAGCCCTGGAGGATCAACAGTTGGGATAAATTTGCGATCCCCAAGCCGTTTTCTCCTGCCGTGGCTGTCGGGACCAAGCCCATCATCGTTCCTCCGGGAGTCAATCGCGATACGCTGGAATATTATCGGGCGATGATCGAAAAAGATATGAATGAAGTCCAGGACGAAGCCGACCAGTGGATCGAGCAGTTCTAATCTTCCTCAGATCGGAAAGGGTGGATCGAAGTGGACCCAGAACTGAGATTTGATGCCGTCGTATTCGATATGGACGGGCTGATGTTCGACACCGAGCATCTCTTCTTCGACGTCGCCGACGAATACATGAAAGATCATGGACGAAGATTCACCCATGAGATGATGAGCCTCATGATCGGTCGCCGCGCCATCGAGGCTGCCAATATCTTTCATTCGCATGGCGGCCTGATCGAAAAAACTACCCTAGAAATCATGCGTGAAGTCAAGCTCCGGTTTGATCAGCGCATGCTGACCGACTCAAATACAATGCCGGGTCTGATCACCTTGTTGGATCTATTGCAAAATCAAAATATTCCACATGCAGTTGCAACAAGTTCCGGACGCCATCATGCAGAAAGTCTGATCGGGCATCATGGTATTCTCAGCCGATTTGAATTTCTCCTGACCGGTGAGGATGTCAAGCGTGGCAAGCCTGACCCCGAGATTTACAACTCGGCAGCAGCCCGACTCGGTGTCCATCCGCAAAAAATACTTGTCCTTGAAGACAGCGTGGCTGGACTGCATGCGGCAAAGGCTGCTGGTGCATTTGCAGTCGGCGTACCGCATCTGTTCAGCCCTGCGGAGGCAATGCCACATG
Source organism: Candidatus Kuenenia stuttgartensis (assembly GCA_945874095.1). Lineage (GTDB taxonomy): Bacteria > Planctomycetota > Planctomycetia > Isosphaerales > Isosphaeraceae > QWQI01. Next base: position 12,372 of record CAMCFM010000061.1, on the reverse strand, counting down.
CCGATTTGATTATCCAACGGCTCGATGACCCAAGACTGATTGATTTATGGAAATGATCGGCATGATTGGTCAAGCACAACCGTATTCGACTTCAGGCTGAATAAAATGCCAATTCAATCACGCCTCTCAGGATCGCCTGTGATCGATTCTGGTTTGCAGCAGTTGATTGAACAGGATTGGATCAAGTGCGTAAAAGGTTGGTGGCCTGACAATTTGAATCATTATTTGATTTCTAAATATCAGGTGGATATCACCGCCAAATATGCCAGCCAGTCCATTTTCAACCCGTTTGGTAAAGCCTCTGGGCAGCTGACCATGAATATTGGTCAGATTCGTGAATCGGCTGAAGCGGGCCTGGGATTTGTGGTTTTAAAGACATTGATAGCTCAAAATGAGATGGGACATCAATCCATGTCGGCATGGTCGATTCCCGAATCGAAAATGCAAGTCGAGCCGATTACAGGCCAATCAGGCCGGTCAGGCTGGACCATTACCTGGAAAGGGCGAGGCTGGTCGAGGTCGTTTGAAGATTATATCCAGTTATGTCGCGACTCATTTGAGATTTCCATGGAAACGGGCCTCATCGTTGCTCCGTCTGTAAAATTTCATTTGCCAGCCAATCTGGATGAGAACTGGGAAAAAACAGAATATGAATACACCTTGAATGCCTTGGTAAAGGCCTGGCAGGCGTCGGGAAGTCAATCGTCATTGCCTGTCGAGAAAGACTTTTCGCCGACACTTGCTGGCGATCGACTTGGGGGCCAGCAAAAGTTGATTCAGCGTTGGCTGACAGAAATCACCTCAGTGATTCGAAGTGCAACTTCAGCACAATTGTCCTTGGGAATCAAGTTGTTTAACTTTGTTGGAGATCAAGAATATCAAAATGAAATATTAAGGATGTGTCTTGAGAATTCATGCAAGCCGGACTTTCTGGTTTATGCCAATCGGTTGTTTAATCCGAATAAGATTTTTGAAGGGGTGGCTGGTGTGGCATATGGAGGGCCTGATTTAAGTGATCGAAACCTTGCCGTTCTTGCCAGATGCAGGCCCGAAACAACTCAATCAAATGTCGAGATATCAGGCACTGGCGATATTGATTCAGGCAGAACGGCTGTTGAATATGGCTTGCTCGGGTGCAGTTCCATTCAGATGCATACGATTTTTCAAATACCAACGGATATCCCTGCAAGCTCAGGCTTAAATCGGACCAGAAGAACGCTTGCAACTCTGGTGTTTCATCCCGTGCATGGCTTGACCGGATGGCTCTTGCATGCTCGTCGGCATTGGGGTTTATTTGATGAGTCAGGCGTTTCGAAATGGATGGGATTAAAAGACCTTGGAATAAACTTACACGAAATAGAAAATTTATAAAAAACCGAAAAACGTAGATTATATGCCCCAGGCGAGTTTTACAAAATCAGGTTCAACGCCATGGACGGCTCGCTCGTGTGACCATTCCAATATGTCGCGTGCCGCATTTGTACAAAGTCGATCAGGCTTGGGAATAATTCCAACTCGACCAAGATCCAGCCTGTCTGCATCCCAGCAAACTTGCATGGTGATATCGGCTTTGGTGTGCCCATCTGTATGCAGGCAACAAGCTTTATAGAATAATTCGAAATGGGTGTCGTTTAATTCAAACAGAGTTCCGCGAAGCGTGCGTGCAAAGTCTCCGCCACGAGTACCATGGCCATGGTCTTTATGTTCATTCACTCGTCGAGAATCGTGGAATAATGCAAAAAGTGTGACAATCTTTGGGTCTGCGCCAGTGGCATTTGCCATTCTTAGGCCGTTTTCCAAGACTCTGGCCCAGTGAACTACTCCGTGATGGCCTCTTGCAGGCAATGAATATTCCGACAATACAGTTCTGATGATTGCAGATGTATCAATTCCAGAAGTGATCACGAATTAATCCTTGAGTGATTGTGTCAAATGGTCAGGAAACGACCACGCCGAGTCTGGCAAGTTCCAGTCTCAAAGTTTCGGTATCTCGATAATGCAAAGCGTTCAAGCCAGTGGCCTTGGCCCCTTCGATATTTTCTGGCATATCGTCGATAAAAACGCATTCTCCAGGAGCAGCATTTACAGATTGGAAACATCGCTCATAAAAAATCGGAGCAGGCTTCATGGCACCTACTTCATGAGACATGATCAGAGCATTGAACCGGATCAGGAGCTCTGTAAACTGGGATGTAAACTGGCGTGCATGAATTGCGTTTGTATTTGATCCTAATACGAGTTGATATCCGTTATCTATCAGGCTGTGGGCCAATTGGTGGACAGGTCTGTTTGCTGAAAAGATATCAGCCCAGTCGGCTGCAATTTGGTCGACAGACTGGGGCAGTTTGAGGCGATCTTTTAATTCTTTGAGAAATGTCCATTCGTCCACACGTCCGCTTTCGAGATCCATGAGCATTGCATGAAAACCAAGGCTCATGGCTCGTTCCATGAGTTCCACTCCATCAAGTCCGATCGGTTTGCCGAGTCGCCCGGCAGCGATTTTATAGTCGAAGTAAGCGATCACATTTCCGAAGTCGAAAATGATGGTGTTTATTTTCGCTGATGGCATGGAATATCTCGAAAGTCAGATCTGTTATGTGTCAATGCAATTTACGCGAGATGAAGAATTAATTCTTTCTGGCGAGTTTGGATTCGAACCAGTTCACCATTTCGGAGGTTGCTTTTTGGGTATCATTCTTTTGGAACCCGTGCCCTGCCCCTTCGATGACAACCAGTTTGCAGTCGACTTTTTCTGAGTCGAAAGCTTTTTTAATGTCATAGCTATGCTTGATTGGGACAAGGTCGTCTTTGTCGCCAGCGATCAGAAGCGACGGGGCATCGTCGGAAGTGACAGCCAAAAGTGGAGAAACCAGTTTCGCTGTTTTGGAGTCGAGTTCAAGAGCAGGGAATCTGTCGTACATTTTGGCGTGGTCGGGATTGCTCCAAGCCATTTCGCGAATGTCGGTTGGGGCAACCCAGGCGCAGACTGCTGCGACACGGTCACTGACTTTCAGTACGGGATCTTTGGAATTTGCGTCGCCTTTGTCGGAAGTTGTTCCAAGCATCAGGGACAGGTGCCCACCTGCGCTAAGGCCATAAACACCAATCCGGTCGGCGTCGATTTGAAACTTTTCCGAATTCAGGCGAATAAATCGGACACTACGACGGACATCATCCACAGCCTCTGCGATACCGAATTTCGGGCTACTGCCGTGGCGGATTGCGAATACGGTAAAGCCTTTGTCTGTAAGAGGCTTAAACATGGCCTGAGCTTGTTCCGGCGGTGTCCAGCTGGAGTACCATCCGCCACTGACCATGAAAAGAACGGCGGCACCATTGGCTTCCGTTTTCGGCTTGAATACATCGAATGTCAGTGCCATACCGTGTTTATGACCATAAACGACGTCTGGTGTGATTTGTAATTCGACCGCTCTTAGGGTTGTTCCAAGGAAACTGAAGCTGAGCAAGGCGATGGCAAGGTGATGGGGATGCATTTTTTTTATTCTCGGTGGGTTTGGTGATTTGTTGGATCAGAAAGATGAACGATTTAGACCAGAAAAGCCCGGTGTATGCAAGTGAAAACTTGGTTCTATTGCATATTTTGAGCGTGGGGTTGAGTGGTAGGAAATGATTGAGAATGAGCGGCGAAGATCAAAATCTTTAGAATTCTGGAAATATTCTGAAAACAATCCTGTTCCCCTTCTGGAGTTCTTGGGTATGATAGGAGAACGTCATCTCACAAACTCAGTTTAAAGTCGTCCTGAATCCTTTTCAGGATCGTCCTTTACACTCTCTTCGTTCAGTAGGTTCTAAAGATGCTTTTGGTGCGTTTGAAACAGATCTTGGACTTTTTGATGAATGGTCGATCTTGCACGGCTTGGCTTGTGTTGGTGATGTCGTTTTTTATGGCTCAGGCCAAGGCGTCTGATGGCGAGATCAGTTACAGGCGTGAGGTGTTACCTCTGCTCACGAAACTTGGCTGTAATTCTGGGCCATGCCATGGAAATTTGACGGGTAAAGGCGGCTTGAAGCTCAGTTTGAGGGGCGAAAATGCACCGTCAGACTGGCTTACGCTGACCCACGATGCGTTTGGGCGACGTGTCAGTACAAGTCTTCCGCAGTCTAGTCTTTTACTTGCCAAACCGATGGGAGCACTGGCCCACGAGGGTGGTATCCGGTTCAAGGCCGGCGATTCTTCATATGAAATTCTGGCAGGTTGGATTGCTCAAGGGGCCCGAGACGATGGGGATGCTGTCGGGTCGAAAAAACTGACGGGGCTGAAGGTGACTCCTGAGCAAGTCTGGCTGGAAGCTGGCCAGCCCAGAAATATAAAGATAAAAGTTTTGGCCAAATGGTCGGATGGCTCCACGGTGGATGTCACTCATTTATCGGTGTTTGATATCAATGAAACGTCTGGTGCGACGATCAATGCGTTAGGAGAATTTCAGGCTGAAAGGGCGGGCGAGTGGGTTGTTGGGGTGCGATATCTGGGTGGTCATGGTGTGAGTCGGCTGGTATTTTTGGATGATCATCCGGAATTTGTCTGGAATCATGCTTTGGAACGAACTCGTTTTGACACGGCCGTTTTTAATAAGTTGAAGCGATTGAGGCGATTACCATCTGTGGAAGCGGCAGATGATGTTTTGATGAGGCGGGTTTATCTGGACCTGTTGGGAGTTTTGCCAACACCTGATGAAATCAGTACTTATGAGTCAGACCAGTCGCAGGATAAATATACGAAGCTTGTCGATCGACTGATTGAACGGCCGGAATTCGCTGATTTCTGGGCTTTAAAATGGGCCGACTTGCTGCGTAATGAGCCGAAGGTGATGGGCGAGAAGGGCAACTGGCAGTTTCAGCGATGGCTGAGGGATCAATTTGCGCAAGATGTTTCTATGAAGCAGTTTGCCCGCGACCTGATCACGACAACGGGTAGCACTTGGACTGCTCCTGCATCGTCGTTTCACAGGACGAATCGGGATCCGGCGACGGCGGCTGAAACATTCTCGCAAGTCTTTCTGGGGTATCGTTTTCAGTGTGCTAAATGTCACAATCATCCATCCGATGTATGGACTCAGAACGATTATTATGGGCTGGCGGCGATTTTTGCAAACCTGCGCCGGAAAGATGTGAATAATGTGCGGAGGGACAGGTTTGATAAGCATGAGGTGAATGGCGACGTGGTGGTCTATCTTCAGGGTAGAGCAGAGATTATCCAGCCAAGGACAGGTGAAACACTTCTGGGTAAGCCTCCTGGTGGTGATTTGGTGCCTGATTCAGACAGATCATCGAATGCGGCGCTGGAGCATCTGGCGGAATGGTTGACGAATGACAATCGCCAATTTACGCGAAATCTGGCCAATAGGGTCTGGTATCATTTGGTGGGCCGAGGTGTGGTGGACCCTGTCGACGATTTTCGGGACTCCAACCCACCCTCCAATCCTGAACTCCTGGACGAGCTTGAAAAAGCCTTTGTTAAGGGTGGGTACAGACTTAAGCCACTTGCAAAGCGGATCGTGAACAGCACGGTTTATCGGCTTGGTTCGCACCCATCAGAGAAATATCCTGCGACTGAGGCAGACTTTGGTCGATCTGCTGTAAGGCTTTTGTCAGCAGAGGTTTTGCGTGATATTGTAGATCAGGCTACGGGATATGTTCGGCCCAATTCTCAGGGCCCCACTGGTCAAAGGGCAGGTCAGTTACCGGTGGCCAACACGCGTGGCGAAGAGTTCATGAAAGTGTTTGGTAAACCCGAGCGTCTCTTGTCGTGTGAGTGCGAGAGGAGTGAGGAAACCACGTTGGCACAAGCCTTTCAGATGATCAATGGAGAGACTGTGCGTGAGGCTCTGGAGTCTGGGCGTAATCGGATATCGAAGCTTTTGAAACTCTCGGAAACGGATCCAGAATCAGCAGTTACCGAACTTTTTCTGGCGAGTCTGAGCCGGCGGCCGGCGGCGACCGAGATTCAGAACTTGACCTTGTACCTGAAAAGCTCGAAAAATTCGCGAAAAGCCTGGGAAGACGTGGTCTGGGCCACGCTTAATGCCAAAGAATTCCTGTTCAGGCATTGATGATTCGTCACAAATCGAACCTCGGCTTCGAAATACAACGACAGTTTGAGTCTCATTCACATATTGATGGAATCAGAAAAATGCAAATAAATGACGATGAGATTCGTAAAACAGCCTTGGCATTGCCAGTTCATCGTCGTCATTTGCTGACGGTTGGCTTTGGCGGACTATTTGGCCTGAATTTGCCGAATCTGCTCAAGGCGGATGAAACTGGTCCAGAAAAAGGCCCGGCACCGCGCGTAAAGTCGGTGATATTTCTGCATCAGTGGGGTGGGCCGAGTCATATTGATACGTTTGACATGAAGCCAGATGCACCAGTGGGAATGAGAGGCGATTTTAATCCGATTTCCACGTCGCTTCCCGGAGTCACCATCTGCGAGCATATGCCTCGATTTTCTAAGGTTCTGCATCATTTCACGCAGATTCGGACCATGCAGCACCGGATCAAGAATCACAATGCAGCGGGTTATTATTGCATTTCCGGTCATGCCCCGCCGATCGACGATCAACGACTTCGTGATAGCCAGGAGCTTTATCCAGCGATCGGGAGCGTAGTCAGCCGGTTCCGGCCTGGGAGCGACCCTGCTCTGCCAAGCTTCGTTTCATATCCTCATAAAATAGCGGATGGGAGCCAGACTCCAGGCCAATTCGCGAGCTTTTTAGGCAAGGCCTATGACCCGTTTTATATTGGCCAGGATCCCAATCGGCCAGATTTTCGCTTGCCTGAGTTGAGCTTGCCAGAGAACATGCCACTTTCTCGGCTTGATGACCGTCGTGGGCTGGTGCGAATGATTGATCAGCAGGCACGGTTGCTGGATTCCTCAGCGGCAGCCTCTGGGGTCGATCGGTTTCAGGATCGTGCCATTTCGATGCTGACATCTTCGAAGCTCAAAAATGCATTTGATTTATCACAGGAACCGGATAAATTAAGAGATGCCTATGGCCGAACAACTTATGGGCAAAGCTGTTTGCTGGCACGGCGTCTGGTGGAATCAGGCGTTCGGTTTGTGACGGTTTATTTTGCACGTTCGATTGGGAACGGTGGGAAGGGTGGAGATGGTGGCTGGGACACGCATAAGCAGAATTTCAGGGATTTGAAAAACAGGCTGATGCCAATCACGGATCAAACCATTCCCACAATGATCGAAGATATGGCCTCGCGAGGGATGCTTGAAGACACGCTTTTGGTATGGACGGGCGAGATGGGGCGTGCTCCGAAGATTGGCGATCAGGACCCTCAGGGACGTGGCCACTGGCCAATGTGCTACACAGCTTTGATTGCTGGTGGAGGATCAAAAGCGGGCTTGATTTACGGCGCGAGCGATAAGACGGGAGCGTTTCCGACGACTGCCCCGGTTCGGCCTGACGATCTTTCAGCCACAATTTTCAAAAGCCTGGGGATTGATCCAGCCACAGAAATGGTCGATACGCTGGGCAGGCCTTTGCCAATCTCCTCAGGGCGTTCTCTGGAAGAATTGTTTGTCTGAGAAAAAAAGTTCTCAGGGAGCCTCATTCAGGTCGCAGCGCATTGAGGTTTTCGGTCCTGATATGTTAGAACATGGTCAGGAGAAAAAGCATGACTGCACCGCCGTCCGATATCAAAGCTCGTCAATCTGAAGGTTTATTGGAACTTGTCTGGGATGAAAATTCCTGGACAACCCGACTCCCTTACACAAATCTCAGGGCAGAGTGTCCATGCGCTGGCTGTAAGGATGAATGGACTGGGGCGAGAATCCTGGACCCTGCCTCAATTGCTCCAGATATCAAGATTTCAGAGATGGATCTTGTGGGATCTTATGCTCTGAAAATAGCTTGGACGGATGGCCATTCCTCTGGGCTTTTTACTTGGGAAAATCTTCGAAAGATCTGCGAAGCAGCCAAGGCCGCATCAACCGAATGATGGATTGGAAATGCATTGGGGCTGAACTGGACAATTGCTCTGCCTACTTATCATGGCCAGCAGTATTTGGCTGAGACCTTGGCGAGCGTGTTGGCACAGACAGATCAGAATTTCGAACTGATCGTCTGTGACGATGGTTCAAACGACGACACCTTAAAGATTGTTGCTGAATTGTGTGGTGAACGCGCCAGGATCATTCCAAATTTGTCAGGAAATCCGTTCGGACTTGCTGGGAACTGGAACAGGTGTGTGGAGCAGTCGAATGGCGAATGGGTGACCATTTTGCATCAGGATGATTTATTAAAGCCAGATTTTATCGAGTTTCATCGCAAGGTTGTTGCATTAAATTCGGATCTAGCGATGTTGACAGGCCCTGCTCCGCTAATCGACAGTTTGGGGAATGCGGTGGAAGTCGATATAAAGCAAGAGTTTCAATGGCCTGAAGCCGATCTTGTGGTGTGGCCCATTCATGCCTTGAGCCGTGTTCTGGTGCGATCGAATCCAATTCGATGCCCTTCGACCAGTATCAGACGCGACTTGCATTTGCAGTCGGGCGGATTTGATGGGCGTTGGAAATATGTTGTGGATTGGGACTTCTGGCACAGAATCGGCCAATTGGGGGCAGTCGGACTGACTGGGAAAGTCTTAGCGAACCAGCGATGGCATGCATCGAGCGAGACACAAAAGCTGGCCAAAGGGACGATCGATCTGGAAGAGAATTCGAGGCTGATGCGTGCGATATTGGCGGGCGAACCTTTTACGGAGGCAGAGCGGCCATTGATAGAATCCGAAATTCGGTCTCGAATGACACGGGCCTGGTTTAACCGAGCTTATGAGGCCGCCAGACGGGGCGATCGTAAATTAGAAAAAACGGCTTTATCGAACGCAGCCAATGAGAATTGGCGGTTATTGGCAAGGCTTGCGGTAACACATCCAAAAGCTTTGGCAAGAATGATTTATGGTTGGCAAAGTAGGGCGTGATTCGCCTGCTTCCAGTGCCCACTGATGCCTAAAAAATGGCTGTGGTTTGCTTTAGGATCTCCGGCGTATTGTTAAACACAAGATTGCTTCCATGAAGGCTGGCACTAGCCATCTTGCCCCTATCTCCGGTCGGTTTTAACACGAGAGGCTTCCCACCGCGTTCACTTTCCGGAAAGTAGCGTCATAAATGGTAGATTTTCTGAAGATTTTCAAAATCTGATTTGATACGATAAATCAAGCGAATAGGAAATCGGCTGAGGTTGTCTGATTCGAGTAATATAGACGATCAGAACCTTTATTTGATTGTCAATTTGATAATTTTCGGTCATAATATGGTGTGATTGGATCCGCCTGACAAGTGTACCTGTATAGAAATAAGCCTGAATGACTCTGCCTATCGTTGGCCAAATGCCGTGTTCGACCCGCCCAGGGCAAGAGCCAAATACGGCCGCCACAATGCTTCCGATATTGGTTGACGGCCCGAGAGTGCTGCCCCACCTTCCGACCACGCATAAAGAAATGCAGGCCAGAGGCTGGAACAGTGTCGATGTGGTTTTTATTACAGGCGATGCTTACATAGATCATCCAGCCTTTGCCACCGGTATCCTGAGCAGGGTTTTGGAAGCGGCCGGTTATCGAGTAGGGATCGTCTCTCAGCCTGACTGGAAAACGGCGGAACCGTGGCGAGAATTTGGTCGCCCGCGTCTGTTCTTTGCCATCTCGGCAGGGAACATGGACAGCATGATCAACCACTATACCGCCAATAAAAAGGTGCGAAACGACGACGCATACAGCCCTGGAGGGCGAATCCAACTGCGTCCCGATCGCGCCACTCTGGTCTATTCCCAGCGAGCTCGCGAAGCTTTTCCTGGGGTCCCAGTCATCGCAGGTGGTGTGGAGGCAAGCCTTCGCCGACTGGCTCACTTTGATTACTGGTCCGAAACGGTTCGAAAGTCGATTCTGCTCGATTCCAAGGCAGACCTCGTCGTATTCGGGATGGGCGAGCAGCCAATTGTCGACATTGCACGCAGGCTGGCCAGTGGCGAGACTGTGAAAGATTTGAGAGACATGCGTGGAGTGGCATATTGTCTGGGGGCTCGTGAAACACCTCCGGAGGATGCTCTGAAACTGCCGAGTTATGAAGAGGTTAAAACCGATAAATACGCCTTCGTAACCGCCACGCGGATCATTCACCAAGAGACCAATCCTCTTAACGCTAAACGACTTGTGCAGTATCATGATCGACAGGCAGTCGTCGTGAACCCACCGGGCCTGCCGATTAGTCAGGAGGATATGGACCGCATTTACGGTCTGCCTTACACGCGCAGGCCTCATCCGATGTATACCGAAAAGATTCCCGCTTTTGAGATGATCAAAGACTCGGTCACCATCATGCGTGGCTGTTTTGGGGGCTGTACTTTCTGCTCGATCACAGCTCACCAGGGACGGATCATTCAGTCCAGGAGTCAGGAGTCGATTCTGGCAGAGCTGCGTCAAATGACGACGGACAAAGACTTTAAGGGTGTCGTATCCGACATTGGCGGCCCCACAGCCAATATGTATCAGATGCGCTGTACGAAGCCTGAGGTTGAGGCTAAGTGTAAGCGTTTAAGCTGCGTGCATCCAAAGGTTTGCAAGCTGCTGGGTACAGATCACGAGCCATTGATTGATTTGATGAAGAAGAGCCGTGACATTCCAGGTGTTCGCAAAGTGCTTGTGGCTTCTGGCGTTCGGATGGATCTGGCACAGCTTTCACCAGAGTATATGAAAGAGCTGGCTGCTCACCACGTGGGTGGAACTCTGAAGGTGGCCCCGGAGCATACCGATCCGGAAGTCTTGAAACGCATGAAAAAGCCAGTGATTGAAGACTATTCCGGCTTCGATAAATTGTTCCGTGATGCGGCTGCAAAAGCGGGCAAGAAACTGACGACGGTCCCGTATTTCATTGCCAGTCACCCTGGCAGCGACGTCCATTCGATGATCCATCTGGCCCTTTTCCTGAAGCGGAATGGATACAGGCCGGATCAGGTTCAAGACTTCATACCTGCGCCTTTTGACATCGCCACTTGCATGTATTATACGGGTATCGACCCCATGACGGGCGATGAAGTGCACGTGGACCGGCACTTGAAGGACCGGAAAATGCAGCGTGCATTGCTGCAATTCTTCAAGCCCGAGAATTATTTTGCTGTGCGTGACGCCTTGATGAAAGCCGGCCGTGGCGACTTGATTGGGGCGGGCTGCGATTGCCTGATCCCTTCTAATCCGCCACGAGAAGCGGTCATGGCACGTATGAAAGAGGCGAACAAATCGTTAAGTGAAGGAAGATTTGTGCACACCATCGACGCGCCTCGCCAGACTTCAGCCAGAGCCGGATCAGCACCCGGCAAGACTCAAAACGAGCGTCCGCGAGAGACGATCCAGCGCCCGATGGACTCGACAAAACCAGGTACAGTCGGTTATCGTCCGGGACGGAAAACCGCACGAAAGCGGCCGGGAGCCGGTCGTTAAGCAGTGATTCCAATCAGTACGCAACTTCAGCCTGCATAGATAGATCGATTGATTCGCAATGAACCGAAGCCGCCCGCGTCCGAACTCTACCAATCCCCGAGCACGCAAACCTGCAGGCACAGGTGTACGTCGCCCTTTTGCATCAAAAGAGACCATTGCTCCCGTATCGAATGCCGCTGGCCACGTGGCCACCCAACTGGCCCGCGATTATTGGGATGAGCTGAGCAATCCAAGAGGTCGCAGCTTGACGGCGATCATGCGAGCGCACCCTCAAGAGGTCGGACTTCTGAACGACTTCCAGAAGTATCGGCTGCGATCATATTTGGAATCACTTGCCCGCTGGCATGGCTGGCTCAAGGGTCACACACAGCGATTCGTGGAATGGCCACTCCTGCTGGGCGCGATTTTGGAGTCGGATAAAGTTGACGATACGCACCGTGCATGGGCTCGAAGGTGCGACTTGTCTCCTGAACGTCTTCTAGCGCTTGGAGATGCGCCTAACTGGACGGCTCGTGGCGAAGGCTATCGGCGACTGGTCGGTTCGAACCGGGCGAACGTGGATCCCTGGGCTTTGGTTCCTGGCTGGCTGAGAACGCATTTGCCTGAAGTTCCGTCCGACGAATCTGCCAAGAATTGGCACTCGCGAATTCTGGAAGGCTTTCAACAGAGGCCATTTCAGTGGATCAGGCTTCGTGATGTCCATAAAAACAAGACTATCGAGCATACTTTAGAGAAATTGACTGAAGCGGCAGGTCAGGCTCCATGGCGATCACGAAAAATGGGAACAGCTGTGCGCTGGCCACGTTACATTGATTTGCCCGAGCAGAAAGAGCCATGGCCGTGGATTTCCGAGGATTTCAGTGATCAAGTGATCGCACAGGTTTGCGACCCTGATCCAGGCGAGCGCTG
>CAMCFM010000060.1 GCA_945874095.1 Candidatus Kuenenia stuttgartensis | reverse complement strand
CCTGTACAATTATGGCCATAGAATTGTTCGCGCCGGGAAATGGAGCATTAATGAGCTCAGGGTTCGTGGTATATGCGGCGGTTGCATGTTTCCTGTCCTATTTTCTTAGTGGTCATTCGAGTATCTATCACGCCCAGAAGGTGGGTATTGTTTCTGAAATGAAATAAAAAAAGGCCGGTCACATGGACCGGCCAGATGGCTCAACGGATGATGAGTAGTCGATTCAAACTCAGGCAAATGGTCGAACGTGGCTGCCGTGGTTGAGTGTGCGAGGCAGTTCTGTGCGGCCCATCAGGAACTCGTCGATCCCGGCTGCGGCGTGTCGGCCTTCTGCAATGGCCCAGACGATCAGGCTTTGGCCACGTGTCATGTCGCCAGCGGTGAAGACTTTTTCGACGTTCGTCTGCTTGCTGTGAGCGTCGGCTTTGACATTCCCAGCCCTGTCCAGCTCAACGCCGAACTGCTCCACGAGCTTATTCCGTTCGGGTCCGACAAAGCCCATGGCGAGCAGGACGAGATCGGCAGGATAAATCTTCTCGCTGCCAGGGACGTCCACAAATGTTGGGCGGCCGTCCTGCATCTTCATTTCCACCTGGGCTGTTTCGAGAGCGATCACATGGCCTTGATCGTTGCCGATGAGTCGCTTGGTGGCGATTGAGAAAACCCGTTCGCCACCTTCTTCGTGGGCCTGGCTGGTGCGGTAAATGTTGGCGTATTGCGGCCACGGGTTCCAGTCAGCACGGGCTTCAGGTGGACGTGGGACGATCTCAAACTGATTCACGCTCGCACATTTGTGGCGGTGAACGGTGCCCAGGCAGTCGGCCCCTGTGTCTCCACCACCGATGATGATCACATGCTTGCCTTCAGCCCAGTTGAGGTCGTCAGATTCGATGGAGTCGCCAGCAACCCGCTTGTTCTGGTTTGGCAGGAAGTCCATGGCGAACTCAATTCCGCGCAATTCGCGGCCAGGGATCGGCAGGTCGCGTGGTGCGGTTGATCCACAGCACAGGCAAACGGCGTCGAATTCGGTCAGAATCGCATCGGCGGTGATATCGTAGCCGATATTCACTCCAGCCTTGAAAACGATGCCTTCGGCTTCCATTTGCTCCATGCGGCGATCCACATGATGCTTTTCCATCTTGAAGTCGGGGATTCCGTATCGCAGGAGTCCGCCAATCCGGTCGGCACGCTCAAAAACGGTCACCTCATGGCCCGCCCGACGCAGTTGCTGGGCTGCAGCAAGACCGGCAGGGCCGCTCCCAATGACGGCAACCTTTTTGCCTGTCAATACTTTCGGTGGTTCAGGCTTGACCCAGCCCTCGGCCCAGGCGCGTTCGATGATCGAGGCTTCTACGGTCTTGATCGCTACGGCGTCGGCATTGATACCAAGAACGCAGGAGTTTTCGCACGGGGCAGGGCAGAGCTTGCCGGTGAATTCAGGGAAATTGTTGGTGGCATGCAGGCGTTCAATGGCGGACTGCCACTGGTTGCGATAGACGAGGTCGTTCCAGTCAGGAATCAGATTGCCGAGCGGGCAGCCTTGGTGACAGAACGGGATCCCACAGTCCATACAGCGGGCGCCTTGGGCACGCAAGGCCTCTTCTGGGAGTGGGTTATAAACTTCAAGATAGTCGCTGAGGCGTTCCAGAACATCGCGGCGTTTTGGAGTCTGACGCTGAAGTTCCATGAATCCGGTGGGCTTGCCCATGTTCAAAAATCTCCCTGACAAAAATGACTGCTGAATCTGGTGATTTGGTTGTTTTGTGATGCGTTGACTTATGGGGGCGTTTTTTTATCAATCGCCCCAGTGGGTCTGTCAGATCAGGCTTTGACAGCCGCCAGTTGGGCGTTGGCGGCGGCTTTTTTGCGCTCCAGTAGAACGCGGCGGTAGTCGACCGGCATGACCTTGACGAACTTCTTCTGGGCGGTTTCCCAGTCGTTCAGAATCTCGGAGGCCACGGTGCTGCCTGTATATCCAGAGTGCTGGATCAGCAGGTCGCGAACCTGGTCGATGTCCTCTTTTTCAGCGAACTTCTCAAGCTCGACCATTTCCATATTGCACTTGGGTGGGAATTCGCCGTTCGGGTCGAAGATATAAGCGACACCGCCCGACATACCCGCTGCAAAGTTCCGGCCGGTAGGGCCGATGATCAGGGCCACTCCACCGGTCATGTATTCGCATCCGTGATCGCCCACGCCTTCCACCACGGCCATGGAGCCGGAGTTTCGCACGCAGAAGCGTTCGCCGGCGGTGCCTCGGAAGAAGGCCCGGCCACCGGTTGCTCCATAAAGCGCCACGTTGCCAATGATCACGTTTGTGGATGGGTCGAACCGGACATTCTTGGGCGGAGTAACCACCAGCTTACCGCCTGAAAGGCCCTTGCCGACATAGTCGTTGGCATCGCCTTCCAGCACCATGGTGATCCCTCGTGGGACGAATGCCCCGAAGCTCTGGCCGGCAGAGCCGTTGAAGTTCACGCGGATGGTGTCTTCCGGCAGACCTGCTCCGCCATATTTACGGGTCAGTTCGCTACCCAGAATTGTGCCTACGGTGCGGTTGACGTTGATGATCGGGAGGTTGATTACCACTGACTCGCCTGTTTCCAAAGCCGGTGCAGCCAGCTTCAGAAGCTGCTGATCGAGGGCTCTATCGAGGCCGTGATCCTGATCACGCATCTTGCGGATGGCAACATCAGGACCCATGTCAGGTCGATAGAAGATCTTCGAGAAATCGAGACCCTTGGCCTTGTAGTGGCTGATGGCCTTTTTCATGTCCAGAAGGTCGGATCGGCCGACCATTTCGTCCATGCTTCGGAAGCCGAGCTGGGCCATGGTTTCGCGAATTTCTTCAGCGATGAACCGGAAGAAGTTCACGACATGTTCGGCTCTGCCAGTGAATTGCTTACGGAGGTCTTCATTCTGGGTCGCAATACCCACAGGGCAGGTGCCCAGGTGGCAGACACGCATCATGATGCAGCCCATGACCACCAAAGGTGCCGTGGCGAATCCGAATTCTTCAGCACCCAGAAGGGCAGCCACCACCACATCGCGACCGGTCTTCATCTGACCGTCGGCTTGAACCACGATCCGGTCCCGAAGATTGTTCAGTACCAGTGTCTGCTGGGTTTCGGCCAGACCGAGTTCCCAAGGAATACCGGCATGTTTGAGTGAGGTGAGCGGGCTGGCACCCGTACCTCCGTCAAAACCGGAGATCAGAACGACATCCGAGTGAGCTTTGGCCACGCCGGCAGCGACAGTTCCCACACCCACTTCAGAGACCAGTTTGACGCTGATCCGGGCACGCGGGTTACCGTTCTTGAGGTCGTGAATCAGCTGCTTCAAGTCCTCAATCGAGTAAATGTCGTGGTGCGGAGGAGGGCTGATCAAGCCCACGCCTGGCATGGTGTGGCGCACCTTGGCGATATAGTTGGAAACTTTGCCGCCTGGCAACTGACCACCTTCGCCAGGCTTGGCACCCTGGGCCATTTTGATCTGGAGTTCGTCAGAATTGACCAGATATTCGCTGGTCACGCCGAATCGACCTGAGGCGACCTGTTTGATCGAACTCCGGCGATTATCACCGTTGGCATCCAGCTTATAGCGGCGTGGATCTTCTCCACCTTCGCCGGTGTTGCTACGGCCGCCCATACGGTTCATGGCGATGGCCAGAGTTTCGTGGGCTTCTTCAGAGATCGATCCAAGACTCATCGCACCTGTGGCGAATCGTTTTACGATCGACTCAACAGATTCCACTTCATCCAGAGGAACTGCCGTGCAGTGGTCATACCTGAAGTCGAACAAACCTCTCAGGGTGCAGAGACGCTCGTTCTGGTCATCAATCAAGCGGGTGTATTGCTTGAAGATGTCGTATTTTTGAGTTTTTGTCGCATGCTGAAGGCGGAAAACGGTTTCAGGATTAAACAGGTGGAATTCACCCTCGCGACGCCATTGATACTGGCCACCCCAATCCAGCAGAGGTGTCCCGCTTTCACGTTCGTTATATGCTTTTTGGTGACCAGCAAGCACTTCAAGAGTAATCTCTGAGAGTCCGGCGCCTGAGATTCGGGTCGCTGTTTTCTCGAAATACTTGTTGATGAATTCCTGGTTCAGGCCGATCGCTTCAAAAATCTGGGCACCGCGATAGCTTTGGATCGTACTGATGCCCATCTTGGACATGACCTTGACGATACCCTTTTTGACCGCCTTGCGATAATGCTCGACAGCTTCTTCATGGTCGATCTCAGCCTTGAGAAAGCCTTGATTGATCATGTCGTCAAGCGTTTCAAAGGCGACGTATGGATTCACGGCACCGGCGCCATAGCCCAGCAGAAGGGCGAAGTGGTGCACTTCGCGGGCATCGCCGCATTCGACCACCAAACCGGCACGGGTTCGCAAGCCCTGACGCACCAAGTGGTGGTGAAGGCCGGAACATGCCAGCAGGGATGGGATTGGAGCATGCGTGGCATCCACGGCCCGGTCCGAAAGTATCAGGATGTTCGCACCTGTTGCGATGGCCCGAACGGCTTCATCAAAGATCCGGTCCAGGGCCGCTTCCAGGCCAGCATCCCCTTCAGAGGCTGGGAAGGTCATGTTCAGGGTAGCCGACTTAAACCCGTTCCAGCCATTGAGCTGTTTCAATCGGGCGGTTTCGTCGTTATCCAGAACAGGCGACTTGAGTTCGATCAAGTGGCAGGCTTCTGGAGAAGGCTGGAGCAGGTTGTCTTCGCGACCGATTGTAGTCAGAACGGAAGTCACACACTCTTCGCGGATGGCGTCCAGTGGTGGGTTGGTCACCTGAGCAAAGAGTTGCTTGAAGTAGCTGAAAAGGCTTTGGGGGCGATCTGAAAGCACGGCCAAAGGCGTGTCGGTACCCATCGAGCCAATGGCTTCCGCACCATCGTTGCCCATCGGGGCCAGAATGTACTTCAGGTCTTCAAGCGTATAACCGAACGCAAGTTGCCTGTGCAGAAGGGTTTCATGGTCGGGTGTCGGGACGTGTGGAACGGTGGGCAGATCGGTGATCTTGACCAGATTCTTTTTGAGCCATTCGCCATAAGGCTTTTGGGCAGCGATCGCTGTCTTGAGCTCATCGTCGCCCACAATCCGGCCTTGTTCCATGTCGATCAGGAACATCTTGCCAGGCTCAAGGCGACCCTTGAGAACCACATCTTCGTGCTTGATCTCAGGCAGAACACCGACTTCTGAGGCCATCACGACCAAGTCATCTTTGGTCACATAATAGCGGCTTGGGCGAAGTCCGTTGCGGTCCAGAACAGCTGCAATATTGCGGCCATCGGTGAACACAACCGAAGCAGGGCCGTCCCAGGGCTCAATCAGGCAGCCGTGGTAGTGATAGAAGTCCTTCTTGGACTGGGTCATGGTGTCATGATTTTCCCAAGCTTCGGGGATCAGCATCATCAGGGCATGGGCTGGACTGTAGCCGGACTTGATGAGGAGTTCTACGGCGTTGTCCAGACAGGCTGTGTCTGAAAGACCTTCGGTGATGATCGGCAGGAGCTTTTCGATATCGCCTGGCTCGTAGAGGTTGGACGAGAACAGGGCCTCGCGGGCTCTCATCCAGTTGATATTCCCACGAAGGGTGTTGATTTCACCGTTGTGGGCGATCATCCGATACGGGTGAGCCAGTTCCCATGAAGGGAAAGTGTTGGTGGAGAACCGCGAGTGATAGATGGCAAAGGCCGACTCCATCAACGGGTCTTCCAGATCGTCCGCATAATAGCTGGCCACCTGGTCTGGCGTGAGCATGCCCTTGTAGACCAAGGTGCGACAGGAAAGGCTCGGGAAATAGAAGAAGTGCTTGTCGTCGCGGCCGCTATCGCGCATGGCCTTTTCAAAGACTTTACGAAGCACGAAAAGCTTGCGCTCAAACCGGTCGGTGTCGTCTCCAAACGGCGATTCAATGTAGGCATGATAAACCACGGGCTCGACAGCTCTGGCTGTAACACCGAGAGCAGAGTTGTCGGTTTTGAGCTTGCGCCAGCCCAGGAAGTTCAGCCCTTCCTGACGGACAAACTTCTCGAACATGGCTTGACCGGACATGCAGGAATCTTCCTCTGGCGAGCAGAAAAAGGCACCCACGCCGTATTGTCCGGAGCCGGGCAGATCGATACCCACAGCCTGGCAGCGGGTCCGCATGAAGGCATGGGGAATCTGGATCAGAATGCCGGCACCGTCGCCTGTGGCTGCATCGGAACCCACAGCGCCCCGGTGATCGAGATTGATCAGTGCTTGAACAGCATCGCGAACAATCTTGTGATTCTTGCGTCCCTTGAGATCCACAATAAAACCGACACCACAGGCATCATGTTCGAAAGCTGGGTCGTATAACCCTTGCGCTTGGGGACGTTGGCCGTTCATCACTGGTTCCTGACGGGAAGGGGACTGGGACATTTTAGGACTCTCACTTATCCGGGCAGATTTTTGATTGAATTGGGCGTTGGTTCTGAACTGGTCTGGATTTCTGAAGGTTCTTGGGGAACATCATTTTCAGGAATCTTGGAGTCATCTGCATAAGTCGTCGTGGTCGTCGGTGCCATCACTCGCAGGAGCTTTGACACGGCATCCGTTGCCATCTTTATATGTTTCGTTGGTTTCACGAACAAAACCCGCATCATCCTTGGCGGGCCTAGATTTCAGAACAGAGAGAGGGGCGATGGTTCTGTTACATCACTCGCCCGTTGACTTCTGTTCCGATCAGCGGTTTCTCGGCAGAGACCGCCTTGGCAGGAGCCGCCAACTCGGGGATTCTGGAGGGCGTTGGATTCGCTCCCGAATCTTCCAGAAGGCGTTTTAAAAACCTTCTGCCAACAGGGCTTAGAGCTCGATTCTTGCGGTGAATAATGGCCAGTGGGCGGACGAGTGGTTCACTATCATTTTTGATCGAAATGGCAACCAGCGATTTATTCCTAAGCTCAGCTGAAAGAGTCGGTTCTGGCAGGATTGCGACCCCTGAACCGATCTCCACAGCTCGCTTGATCGTTTCCACGTTGTCAAAGGTCAGCGAAATCTCAATCGAAATACTCTGGTTTCGCAAGAACCGATCAATTGCCCTACGGATCGGTAATCCTTCATCAAAGGCTACAAATCTCTCGCCGGCAAATTCGCTCGGATCTATCTCTTTACGATCTGCAAACCGGTGGCCTGGCGAAACAGCAAGTACCATGCGTTCTTCGCGCCATGGAATCACCACCAGCTCCGGCCACTTCTTCGGAAAACTGATCAATCCCAGCTCCGCATTCTCTTCCAGCACACTCTCCAGAACGGCTGAAGGATGCTGGTATTCAATCTTTACGTGTGCGTTCTTGTGACTTTTCTGAAAGTCTGCCAAAATGTGTACCATGTGGGCCAGACCCACAGAATAAATCGACGAAATCTTCACCGATCCATCCACCGGAGTCTCTTCAGCCTGCTGGCGAACACGATTCTCAAGCTCCTGGAATTCCCCAAGAATCTCACGGCAGCCTTCGTAATAAATCCGACCCGGCTCTGTCATCACCAACGGCCGCTTCGACCGATCCAGAAGCCGTGCCCCCAGCCTCTGCTCAAGCTGCAAAACCACCTGACTTGCAGAGGATTGCGAAACATCATTCTCCTTGGCAGCTCGTGAAAAGCTCGCCAGGCGAACAACGTCACAGAATATCTTGAGCGATTCCAACTGCATCGGTGATCAGTCATTTCTCGAGGTTTCGTAATACTGTCAGATTAACAGTATCGAACTATGTTATAGTAAATCGCATGTCAGCCCCCTTTGTCAAGAGAATTTGTCGTTAAAAATCCAGAATATTCGATGAAGATTTCTTGTAGTATAAGCCCGGCTAATGTTAAGATTTCGTGAACGCTGTATAATCTGCATGATTGTTAATTCTGGAATCACATGCTTCAGGAATTTAGTGTGAACCAATTGAAATTCGTGATAAGGCGAATCTGTTTACATTGCGAATGGACGTGTTCGTCCAACCTTTCGTTGACACTGGGCAGAAATTTCTCGCTTTGTGCAAGCCATAGTTTTTACCTGGAGTATGAGTCTGAGATTTGGGGCGGAGCCTAATGGCGATTCATCATCTTGTTCTGGACAAAATGTTTCTATGTAGGCCATGTCCCCTGACATGGCGGGCTTTGGCTTGAATATTTAGAACGACGCAAATCTATTTTGTGTAATATGTTATATGCGTATTGACTGGAGTGGTGAAAACCCGCCCGGTCAGGGGACGTCAGGGGGACCGTGCCTACAGAATTTCGATTCTGAGCGTGATTAGGGTTTAGGTGATTAACTCATTGGAATGAGTCAAATCTTACGGCTTGCCAAGGTGGACATAATCGTAAAACGTTCGCAGATGGAGCAGGCCTGACACTCCAAACCTATCGTCAAACCAGACGTGGTTATGATTGTAAAGGAACGAATCCGCGAGGATCGTGCCGGATTCATCGACTGCAAACCATCCAAGAATCTCCGACATCGGAACTTCCGTCAATTCCAGGCCACTGCAGCGCGGGTCGATCACTTCCAGGCGACCTTCTGTCACATGCCTGGCATCTTCCGCCAGATTTGGATCGTCGGCAACCTTCGCATTCATGAATTCTGCGACAAGGTTCACAAACGCTGTGTTGAACTGGAATGTGGCAGAATCGAACCCCCCGTCCGGTCGCGGCTGAAATCGCCCGATGATGGTCCGGACATCCACACCCACAGAGCCCGCCAGAATTGGATCCTGAAAACAGACCACATGCTGTCGTCCAGATTCGTCGTCAAGTTCATAAACCATCAACATCGGTACGGTTGCAGAATTGGCCAAGTCAGGAATCTCCATCCGCATGCTGGGATTGTTCAGGTCAGTCCCTTTAGTTTAATCAAAACCGCCTCAGTTTTGCTTCCCCTGAAAATGAATTCAAGCTGCTTGTAATCGTTTGACGATGAGAAACGAGTAATCGAGCAGCACGCTCGGCGTGGATTCGCCGTCAATGCCGATGAATCGTTCGAGAGAAACTTTCAAACGATTTGTGGCGGCCAAATTGCTGGCTCCTGTTCCGATCATGGAGGATCTATCATGACACGTCGTCTTTTCGTTGCGGCAGCCTCTGCTCTTCTTCTCTGGACTATCTCCGGAACAACCGCCCAAGCCCAATCGTGGGCCGATGGGATGTTCAACGAACTAAGCCACAACTGGGGCCCAGTCGCTCGTGGTGCCACCGTTCGTTATCCATTCTATCTCACGAACACTCTGAACGAGCCCATCACCATCGTTGGCCTGCGACCATCTTGTGGTTGTACGAGCGGTGCCTCGGATAAATCCGTGGTCGGACCCGGCGAACGAGCCACAGTCGAAGCTCAGATGAACACCATCAACTTCGTCGGCCACAAGGCCACCATTCTGTTCGTCTCGCTGGTCACGGCCAGCGGTCGTCAGGCTGAAGTTCGATTGGCTGTCAGTTCCGAGATTCAAAGCGATATCGTTCTAAATCCAGGCACCATCGACTTCGGTTACGTCGTCAAAGGCCAGGAAGTTTTGCGAACTGTCGTGATCGACCGTGTCGGTGCTACCGACTGGCGGGCCTTGAAAATGTCGAGCAACGTCAAGGGAATCGACGCCAAACTGGTCGAACGCAATCGTACCACCACAGGCGTAACCTATGAGCTAAACGTCACTTTGCGAAAAGATGCGCCTGAGGGTGTGATTCGTAATGACCTGTTTGTTCATACAAACGATCCGAACAACCCCACCATTCCTGTTCTCATGACAGCTCAGGTTGTTGGTGCCCTGACCGTATCGCCCAAGTCTGTCAACGTGGGTACCCTCCAAGCCACCAGCCAGACTCCTGCCCAAGGCCGATTCGTTGTCAAAGGCTCTCAGCCTTTCATAGTGACCGGTGTAGAAGGTTCTGAAGAAGGTCTGGAACTGATCGTTGCTGAAACTCAGCCGAAGACTGTCCATGTTCTGACAGTTCAGTTCACGCCTTCGAAATCCTCCGCTACTGGAGAATTTACCAAAGTCCTGAAACTACACACGAACCTGCCCGGCCAGCCTCCTTTGGAAGTGACCATCCAAGGCACTTCAAATAAATAATCAAACCTCTTTGCAGGTCTGATTGGTCATCATCACAAAGGCCGAAGGGATTCAATTCTCCCTTCGGCCTTTTTTCTGTTGTTTTTAACATGAGAATCGTGATCTCAGCGGGATGAATCGTTTCCACTGTTGCCTTGGCCTTGCCTCCATGTTCTACTAAACGCATGATCTAGCCACGGAAACTTGTTGCGTATCCCAGACAAAAGGCCCAGTGATGCACCTCAATTTACGACTCATCGCATTCTTCATCAGCATCATCACCGCATTTACAAGCTGGTGTTCAGCATCAGAAACCACTCCACCAACCATCATCATCTTCCTGGCAGACGACCTCGGTTACGGCGATCTCGCTTGTTATGGTCATCCAGTCATCAAAACTCCCCATCTTGACCGATTCGCGCAACAGGGCATGAAACTGACTCAATGTTACTCGGCCAGTGCCGTCTGTTCTCCGAGCCGTTCAGCAATACTCACAGGCCGTACACCTTATCGCAATGGTGTTTTTACCTGGATTCCAGAAAATCAACTGCCATTCTTACGAACCAGTGAAATCACATCAGCCAAACTGTTAAGAGCCAAGGGCTACGATACAGCCCATGTTGGCAAATGGCATTTAAACGGCTATTTCAATAATCCTACGCATCCACAGCCCTCCGATCACGGCTTCAATCACTGGTACAGCACACAAAATAACGCTGCCCCGAGCCATAAAAACCCTAATAACTTTGTGAGCGATGGTAAGCCTGTCGGTGAGCTTCAAGGCTTCTCAGCCGAGCTTGTTGCTGACGAAGCCATTCGCTGGCTGAAATCAGGTCGTGATAAAACCAAGCCATTTTTTCTGTGCGTGTGGACTCACGAACCGCATCTACCCATTGAAAGCGACCCCAAGTTTCAATCCCCATATCAGAATATCGAAAACCCCGATATTCGTCAGCATCACGGAAATGTCTCGCAAATGGACGATGCCTTTGGAAGACTCATGAAATCGCTTGACGAATTGCAATTGACCGATTCCACATTCGTCGCTTTTACCGCTGATAATGGTCCGGAAGGCAACGGTGCTAATGGCCGCACACGTGGCTCGACAGGCGGCCTTAGAGGTCGAAAACGCGATGTCTATGAGGGCGGAATTCGAGTCCCTGGGATTGTCAGATGGCCCGGAAAAATTCAACCAGGAAGTGTGAGTGGCACGCCTGTGATCGGTTCCGACTGGTTCCCGACCGTCTGCGAGATTGCAAAAACAAGCCTGCCATCTGATCGGGTGATCGACGGCGGCAGCCTATTGCCACTTTTGACAAAATCTGAGCCAGTTGTGCGATCCAAGCCGCTCTACTGGAGATGCAACATCGCCAGAACTCCGATCAAAACAGCCATGCGGATCGGCGACTGGAAAATTGTTGCAACCGAAGACTTGAGCCGGATGGAACTTTATAACCTGAAAGTGGATATTGCCGAAACGACTGATCTTTCGAAAACCAATCCTGCGAAACTTGCTGAAATGAAATCGGCTTTGATTTCGCTCAATACGGAAATTGAAGCGGAAGGCCCCACTTGGTGGAAGGGCTATCAGGAATCTGGCCCGAATGCTGCGAAAAAGAAAGAGGCTGGTAAGAAAAAGTCCGGCTCCAAATCGAAAGTCTCTGAATAAGCTCTATCATAGTTCTACGAATCCAGAAGAATCGTCGCCCCATTCCAGAATCGAGACAATCATGAATCTGACCCAACGACACCAATGGCAAGCTTTACAAGCCCATTGCGATCAAAATGCCCAAATGCAACTCAGCGAGCTTTTTGCAGCCAGCTCCGATCGTGGAACGTTGTTTTCTGAAGAAGCAGTCGGGATTTATCTGGATTATTCAAAAAATCGTGTGAATTCAGAGACTCTCAGGCTCTTATTTGAATTGACAGATTCGATAGATCTTCGATCAAAAATCGAAGCCATGTTCCGTGGCGATACCATCAATAACACCGAACATCGCTCAGTTCTGCACACAGCTCTGCGCGCACCCAAAGGATCGGAGATCTTTGTGGATGGTGTCAACGTTGTCCCGGAAATTCAAGCTGTTCTCGAACAGATGACACTCTTCTGCAACCACCTCAGGAGTGGTCAGTGGAAAGGTGCAACAGGGCGTAAAATAAGCCATGTGGTGAATATCGGGATCGGTGGATCAGATCTTGGCCCTCATTTGTGTTACGACGCCCTCCGTCATTACAGCGATCGGTCGATAAAATTGCATTTCGTATCGAATGTGGATGGTACGGATATCTCCGAAACCATCCGCGAGTTGAATCCTGAAGAAACGCTTTTTATTGTGGCCTCGAAAACATTCACCACTCAGGAGACCATGGCCAATGCACGCACAGCACGTAAGTGGCTGATGGATAAACTTGGTGAAACCTCTGTGGCAAGCCACTTTGTGGCAGTCAGCACGAACGCCTCTGAAGTGGCAAAATTTGGAATTGATACCACCAATATGTTCGGATTCTGGGACTGGGTTGGTGGCCGATATTCGGTCGATTCCGCCATCGGACTCGCTTTGATGATCGCCATCGGCCCCGACCAGTTTCGTGAATTTCTGGCCGGTTTTCATGCCATGGACACGCATTTTAAAACTGCCCCATGGGATCAGAATCTGCCCGTAATAATGGCTCTTATCGGAATTTGGAATAATAACTTTCTCGACGCAGAAAGTGTCGCCGTACTGCCATATGACCAGTACTTGAACCTCTTTCCAGCTTATCTGCAACAACTCGACATGGAAAGTAATGGCAAAAGTGTGACCAAATCTGGCGAGCAGATACCCTATCAAACTGGCCCGATTGTCTGGGGCCAGCCAGGCACCAATGGCCAGCATGCGTTTTATCAACTGATCCATCAAGGTACGAAGCTGATTCCATGCGACTTTATTGCATTTTCGCGAAGCCTGAATCCAACTGGCCAGCACCACGATCTGCTCATGTCAAATTTCTTCGCTCAGACAGAGGCTCTGGCCTTCGGCAAATCGCCTGATCAACTCAAGGCTGAAGGTTGTAAGGAGGAATTGATCCCTCACAGAACATTCTCTGGCAACCGGCCTACAAATTCGATTCTGATCGAGAAACTGACACCATTTGCATTAGGTTCGCTGATCGCATTATACGAGCATAAAGTCTTTACCCAGGGCGTGATCTGGGATGTCAATTCGTTCGACCAATGGGG
>CAMCFM010000059.1 GCA_945874095.1 Candidatus Kuenenia stuttgartensis | reverse complement strand
ATCGCCGGAAGGTCGGTTCGCAAGGCTTCAAAACGCTCGACCAGACACGCCTCGGTGATGAGGTCCAGCGTCTCGTTGCCTTTATGAAGAATGACAATATCGCAGATGGATAAAAGGTCAAGCCCATTTTCAAACGGACTCTTCAGCCGACGTGACCCTTTTGCGATCCCTTCCACCCGGCCCAGGTCGCGCGTAAACACCGTGAACACACGACTTGTGTTAAACACATCCGCCCCGCGAATCACCAATCCCATGCACCGATGAGCCGGCATGATTCAATTCAGCCCTCAACAGATTCGAATCGGTTGCGAGGTATGGCCAGTTCAAGAGCCTTAAGTAACTGGAGCTCCCGGCGTCGCATTTCCAGAGCATCGTCTGGTTCAATGTCGTCCTGACCTGTAAGATGCAGCAGGCCATGAGCCAGATAAAGAGCCAGTTCATTGTCCACCTGATCGCCATTCCGGGCTGCAACCTCGGCGGCCCAAGGGGCTGAAATGACCAGCTCAGCTTCTAAAATCTGTAGTCCCGGATCAGATAGTGGAAACGTGATAATGTCTGTCGGGCCTTCATGTTCCAGGAACTCCCAGTTGAGTTCGGCGATGGCCTGATTATCGACAAAAGCGACCGAAATTTCGCCTTCCGTCATGTTCAGGTATGCCAGCATGCGCTGGACCAGTTTTTCAAAGTGGGCTATCTTGATAGGCACTTCGGATTGCCGGTTCGAGATTTCGATGATCACAGGCCGACTCCTTCAAGCGTGTGAGTGGTGATTCGGTCAGGCTGTCCGGGTTTCCGGATATTTGATACGTGCATGATATAGCCCGATCAGGGATTTGGTCAGGCTTTTCTTGATTTGGGCGAGTTCTTTGAGAGTCACGCCACATTCATCGAATTGGCCGTCGTCCAGACGTTTGGCGACGAGTTCATCGACCAATGCTTCAAGACGGGCTGGAGTCGGTTCGGAAAGTGTCCGGCTGGCGGATTCCACGGCATCGCTGATCATGAGGATCGCGGCTTCACGGCTTTGGGGAGCAGGGCCAGGATATCGAAAAGCACTCTCGTGGATCCCCACAGGGTCAGCGGAACTGGCCTCGCGTTTGGTGGCTTCGCGATAAAAATATTCGACCAGACTGGTCCCGTGGTGCTGCTGGATCAGATCCATGATCGGTTCCGGCAGGTTGTATTCCAGGCCCAGTTCATAACCGTCCTTCACGTGTCCGATGATGATCATGGTGCTGATCGAAGGGTTCAGGCCAGCATGGCGACTGGTTTGACCACGGACTTGATTCTCGACAAAATATTCCGGTTTGATCATCTTGCCAATATCGTGAAAATAAGCCCCAACCCGAACCAGCAAAGCATTCGCCCCGATTTGTTCGGCAGCCGATTCCGCGAGCGCACCGACCGTGACCGAGTGGTTGTAAGTTCCCGGAGCGCGGCGGACCAGTTCCTGGAGCAGAGGGTGGCGCACGTCGCCCAGTTCGAGCAGGCTAATGCCTGTGACCAGTCCCAGATACGACTCCAGAAACGGCAGAATTCCGCCCAGAAAGAAGCCTGCCATCAGGCCCCAGACCATCCTCCAGAGGCTGATGGAAAGGATCAGCTCGATGGGATCGCGTTGCCAGAGGCCGGCTGACCACGTCATTAAAAAATATGCTAAACCGATCGTCAGACCAACTTTAATGAGCTTTGTACGGGACCGCACATCGCCCAGAGTCACAATACCGGCTGTAGTCCCACCTGCGAGCACGATCAGCTCGTCGATACCGACTCCGAGCGTGAGGCATGTCAGAAGGGAAAGGCCGAGTGTGAAGAGGATGGCCACGTCCATGCCGAAAGCGATGGTGACCACCATTCCGCCGACGGCCACTGGCAAGGCTTCAGCGTCCCAGCTTTGGACCGACAGCACGCGCATGGTGGCCAGGCCAATATTGATCAGGCTGCAGAGGAGGACGATTTTGGCGGTGTCGGCTGCCAGTCGGGGCTCGTTACGAATCAGATAGATACTTAATAGGCCGTAAAGGGCTGCGCACAGGCCCACAGAGGCGACCCATCGCAGGGCGACATCCTGGTGCGTGAATAGTGCGGCCGATCGATCGTGTTCAAGTCGAAGCAGGTCAAGGGTTTCAGCGTCGATGGGCTGACCTTGTTCCACGAGCAGGTCGCCGCGTTTGAACTGATCGAAAATATCAGGAACTTCGCTTCTGGCCTGTTCACGGGCAGCCGTTGTTTCGCGTTCGTCGTAGGTCAGGGTGGGCGAGGCGGCAAGTTTGTCGTCGATCAGTTCGAACAGTCGTCGACCGAGTTCCGGTGGCCTGAAGCTGGAGACAAAGTGCTTTCCAAAGTCGCTGTCGGGCCGGCCCAGACGCTCAGGTGAAACGTGGTCACGCGTGACCATCCTGGATTGCGAATCGTCCTGTCCCTCAAGCCTGATCGCAAACTGAGTGGCGTTTTGATCAATCCGGGGCAGGGGCGTCGGGCTCAGAATGCCTTCCTTGAGAACTGGGCTGAAGGCTTCGCGAAGCTCTCGGGAGAATTGATCGCGACGTTCCGGAACGTCGTTGGCTTCTCTGAGATCTTCGAACAATTCCGGAGAAATCATGCCCCAGGCCTGAGTGATGGAGGCAGGGAGTTCGTCCACCCGATTGGCTAACCCGGCGGCTGTTCCCAAGTCTTCAATGGACTTGATCCGATCCTCGATCGGGCCAGGATTATGGAGCATTCGGGGTGCAACGGCATCCTCGCGGATCTGTCGCTGAGCGTTGGACCGAAGTGCATTTCGGCGCGAAATCTGATCCACATTCAAACGGATTTCGCGATGTGGTCTTTGGCCCAGTCTGAAGCCGAAAGGTGGGCCAAGGCCGTGCACCAATGCGGCTGAGACGAGGCATGAGGCGATCATGATGGCGAAGCGAAGCCGTCGACCACGGGTTTGGACGATACGGCGGTCGCTACCCAGATCAAAATCTGTGCTACGAGGATTCCGCAGAAATTTCCAGCGTCGCCGTACCGAACTCATGTGAGGTGTGCCGTCATGATGGCAAAGTTCCGGCTCGAGTCAGATCGAAAAGAGGCGTTTACTTCTCGTCCTTTTTCGGTTTCTCGTAGGCTTCCACAATGGCTTGGACCAGTGGGTGGCGGACGATATCGGCCTTGGTCAGAGTGATCACGCCAACACTTTTGATCCCACGGATCCGATCCACGGCGTCGTCCAGGCCGCTGGGAATGCCGGGCGGGAGGTCGTTTTGAGAAGGGTCGCCTGTTACCACGATCCGGGCATTGCTACCCATCCGGGTGAGGAACATTTTCATCTGGGAGATGGTGGCGTTTTGGCCTTCATCCAGAATGATCATGGCGTCGTTCAGGGTTCGGCCTCTCATATAAGCGAGAGGTGCGATTTCAATCAGGTCGCTTGTCATGTATCTGCGAACTTGTTCGAAGTCCATCAGATCATTGAGTGCGTCCAGCAGAGGCCTGAGATACGGATTGATTTTGGCTTCGAGATCGCCTGGGAGGAACCCAAGGTGCTCCCCAGCTTCAACGGCGGGCCTGACCAGAACAATTTTCTTGATGCTGCCGGATCGCAGAGCGCCCACAGCCACCGCCACGGCCAGAAATGTTTTGCCGGTACCGGCTGGGCCAAGGGCAAAAACGAGTTCGTTATCTTTGAGGGCTTTGAGGTAAGCCGCCTGGCCTTCGGTTCGGGCCCTGACGACCTTGCTGCCTTCGCGAATTTCGAGAGGCGTTGGGGCAGGCGAAAGTTCCGCCAGTTTCGAGGCTGACGGGTTGGTTTCGTCGAGGATCCGGTTCACTTCCGTGGAACTGATCGTGACTTTGGTGGCGTAAAGCTGACGCAGTTCCGAGAAAACCAACTGTGCTCGTTCGACACGATCGGCATCGCCGTCGATTCGAAGTTCGCCGTGTCTGGCTAAGATCTTAATGCCCAACGAATCGCGAATTTGCCGGAGAAACTGGTCTCGGCTTCCCAGAACGGCAATTTCTTCGTCGTGGCTATCCAGAGCGATTGTCACCGAGATCGGCGAGTCGGGCATGACCATTCCTTGCAAAACAGTTACGATTGAGATCCTGTGTGGCTCATTGGCTTGGCTCAGCTTTAACAATTATCACGAAATTTGTTATAAAACACAACGAGATAAGGCGGAGTGTGACAAAACAGCTCAGCGCAAGATCGTCAAAATCGCCCAACCCACCGGAGCCGCTAAAAACAGCGAATCGAGAAGGTCCAGCACTCCTCCAAATCCCGGGATCACTGTAGAAGCATCTTTTAAGTGTGCCTCACGCTTGATCAGAGATTCCGCCAAATCGCCTAACTGACCTGCTATGGATACAGTTATGGCGAATAGAAGTCGCGCTGGAAGCCATTCCAGAGTGGCTTGGCCACGGACCGAAATTTCGAGTGAGGTGATGATCTGTGCCATCAAAACGGCAAAAAACAGTCCACCGATCGCGCCTTCCCAGGTCTTTTTCGGAGAGAGTTTTGGGGTCATTAAATGACGACCAAATATTTTCCCGAATGTATAAGCCCCAGTGTCTGTGCCTTTTGTGACCCCGATCAGCAGGGCCAGTGCGAATGCGCCTTGTTCAGGGCCATTCAGGAACCGGATTTGGGCCAGAAACGAGCCGAGGATTCCCACATAAGCCACTCCAAAAACAGTAGATGCCAGTCGTGGCATGATCGGTTGCATATCGTCAAATTCCTGGACACCCGTGACAAGAATGGCTGCCAGGCTAAAGCAGAATGTGATGGCGACTGGGCTAAATGAGAGAGGCCCGTTCAAGCCTGAGGCTGCTGAAAAAATATTCGAGAAGAGACATGCAGCCGAGCAGGCTGTCATCAAATAGGCGTACGGTGTGGCGATTGATTTTGCGAGTAAATGCTGAAGCTCAAGGCTGGCAAGGATACTGAGAAGTGTCACAAGTCCGATCCAGATCGGATGATAAGGCGCGGTTCTGCCATCCACCCAGAGGATGGAGACAAAGATCATGATTAGGGCAATTCCGATGGGTAAGCGTTGGCGAAGCAAAGTGTTGCATTCTCTCCCTGATGGGATGTTGGATCAGCCTTTGATCAGTCCGCCAAATTTTCGCTTGCGACCAGCATAGGCGTGGAAACTTTCGGCCAGGTGATCTTCCCGGAAGTCGGGCCAATTGGTTTCAGTCACCCAAAGCTCTGAGTAAGAAATTTGCCAAAGCAGATAGTTTGAGACACGCATTTCCCCAGCCGTCCGGATCAACAGGTCCGGGTCGGGCATTCCGGCTGTATCCAGGTGCTGGTCGAACAGGGATTCGTTGATGTCTGAGGGCAGGAGTTCGCCTCTGGCAACTTTTTCGGCGATCCTGCGAGCGGCTTTGGCGATCTCGGTCCGGCCACCGTAATTCACAGCTAAAGCGAGTGTCATACCGGTGTTGTTGCGAGTCATCTCAACGGTTCGGTCCATCTCGGCTAGAACGTCGGCTGGTAGGCCTTCACGTTCGCCGATCATGACCAGCCGGATGTTCTCAGAGGCCAGTTCATCGCGTTCCACGACCAGGAAATGGCGCAGCAAACGCATCAGAAACTTGAGCTCGCGGGGCGGACGCTTCCAGTTCTCGACTGACAGGCAATAAAGAGTGAGCTGTTTCAAGCCCAGTCGGCGACACTCTTCAGAAACGGCTCGTACGCTCTGGATTCCACGACGGTGCCCGAAAACCCGGGGAAGGCCGCGTTCCTGAGCCCATCGGCCGTTGCCGTCCATGATAATGGCCACATGGCGGGGCAACTGGTCTTGATTGAGCCCAATTGCAGCAAGACGATTGCGACCTTCTTCAGTCAAGTTGCTCGGAGCCAGAGTGGCACTGCTCATGGAATTACGAAAGCCTCCGAAACGGATCGAAAAGTGGGCTTGGAATGTGGAACCATGCCCGCTTTGTCGACAATCTGCTGGTCGCCATTTTTTGGGGTCGTGAATCGTTATCTGGATTCTAGCAGAATCAGACAGGAACCGCGACAGTCTGGGTCCGCTCTGGCCCAACACTCACCCGACGTACGGGCACACCCACCTGGTCAGCCAGAACCTGAACGTACTTCTTGAAATTCTCAGGGAAATCCGACCAATCCTTCACGCCAGTCACGTCTTCAGCCCAACCCGGGAAGGTTTCGTAGATCGGCTTGACCTGACCTAATTCCTCCAGGCAACCGGGGAACCATTCCAGACGCGACCCATCGGGCCGCTCATAAGCCACAGCCACCTTGATTTCATCAAACCCTGAGAGCACGTCCAGCAGCATCACGGAAAGCTCAGTGGCTCCGCTGACCCAGGCGGAATGGCGAACGGCTACGGCGTCGAACCATCCGCAGCGGCGTGGACGGCCTGTGACGGTGCCGTACTCGCGGCCTCGTTCACGAATCCGCTGGCCAATTTCATTGTCAAGCTCAGTTGGGAATGGGCCACCGCCGACCCGAGTGGTATAGGCTTTGACGATCCCGACCCAGTTCTGAACCTGACGGGCGTGCACGCCTGAGCCTGTGCCCAGCCCAGCTGCCGACGAGTTTGAAGAGGTGACGAACGGGAAGGTGCCGTAATCAATGTCCAGAAGCGAACCCTGGGCACCTTCGAAAAGGATGTTCCTGTTTGCCTTTACGGCACTGGCCAGCCAGGCTGTGGTGTCTGTGACGAATGGTCGAAGGCGTTCGGCATAGCCGAGATAATCGTCGGCAATGGCGTCTGCATCGAGTGGAATGAATGGGTTCAGAGTGGCGCTGAAGATCTGGTTCTTGAATTCCACGATCCGCCGCAGACGCTGGCGCAAGTGATCGGGGCGGAACAGTTCACCGATCCGTATCCCGTGCACACGGCCCACTTTATCTTTATAGCAGGGGCCGATACCGCGACGGGTGGTACCGAGGCGTTCGCCTTCGGTGGTCGATTCTTCGGACCATCGTTCTTCTTCGAGGTGATAGGGGAAGATGACGTGGGCGCGGTCGCTGATATGCATGCGGCCGTGGAAATTCAGGCCTTGAGTCTGCAGGCGATCCATTTCGGCCAGGAGCATGGGCGGGTGGATGACCACTCCGTTGCCGATCACGCAGTCTACATCAGGCCTGACAGCGCCTGTCGGCACGAGTGAGAGCTTGTACGTATTCTCGCCGACCATGACGGTATGGCCCGCATTGGCACCGCCTTGATAACGGACAACCACATCGTGAACATCGCAGAGCAAGTCCACAATTTTGCCCTTAGCTTCGTCACCCCACTGCAAGCCCACCACGCAAGTGTTCGACACGCCTTCAACCCTTCAGCCGCCCAAACGGACGAATCTCATATATCAGCCGGAGATCATCAGACAGAAGCAAAAATGCTAGCAGGTCAGGTGGCGGTTGGTCAAATGGTTTTGGATTTTTAGGGAATTAAGACAAGGATGAACGACAGGTGAATGATCACCCGTCGTTCCTCTCGCCGATTGCAACAGAACCATCGGTTGATCCTGTGCTTGTAATGACTTGCCTTACTTACCCTCGCCGTTCTTTTCCGGGTCGTCGATGGCTTCCACGGCTCCTCGGCCACCGCTTCGCAGGGTGGTGGATCCAGCGGCTCCGTTGGCGGCCCGATTTGGCGAGTTTGGTGTCTCAACATCAATGAAAATCAGGGTTTCTGTCTGTGTCGGAACTGTTCCTGGAATCCTCAGATTCAAGAATCCGTTCTTGTTCTTCAGCAACATGCCCGGGTGGATCCCGCCTGAGATCACCAGAGTCTGGCCAATGGTCCAGCGAACAGTCTGCACAAGCCGGCTCGAAATCACTTCAGGAACATCAATCGTGGCTTCATTGGCGCCTTGTTCCCGCCCGGCCAGAACTCGGGTCTTAATCGTGCTTTTTACGGTGTTGCAGGTCAGTTCCACAGCACCGTCCACAGCATCGCCGGTGTAGGTCAGAAGCGGGCTGAATTTCAGCATCACGCCTTCAATCAGTTGATTGAACGAAGGCTCGGTGGATTGGGTGTTGGCCGTGGCCTGACGCTGAAGGCCAGGGTTGTAAGGCTTCTTTTCCGTGGTGATCATCGAAAGGGTCTGGCCGTTGATCATCTCCACCTGTTGATCTGCAAGCAACTCAAAGCCTTGGTAAACCTGCATTTGAGTCATAGCCATGGTGGCATCTGTGAGGCTCATGGTCCAGATTTGCTGACCCTGAGGGCCACCGCCCAGCAGGTTCATCCGGGAAAGAACCATGTAACGCCATCGAGGGTCGGCAGCGGCCACGAACTTGATATGCACTTTGAGAATGTCGGCAGTGGATTCGGTAAACCGTTCCACAATCTCACCGACCTGCTTCAGCACTTTCGGATTGTGATAGGCTTTGACCTGTGTCTTATTGGCCACCAGAGAGGTCACTTTATCGCTGTGCCAAATGCTCGTGCCATAACGCCGGAGGATCCAGTCAATGATCGCATTCTGAGGCGGGTTCGACTGGTCGTGAGGCAGTTCCATGTAGCGGGCAATATCGTAATTCATCCACTTATGGCCAGCTTCGTCAAAGCCTGTTACAGCAGAACCTTCGGAAGACTCGGCGGTGTCTCCATCGGCTTTTGGCCGGACGGGACGCTTCTCCTGAGTGGGAACAGCCTTTAATTTGCCAACAGGTTCCAGGTCATTATCGGTGTTTTTTTGAGGATTCTGGGCGGCCAGCCTCGGGGCAACCAATCCGGCGCAACTCGCCCACAAAGACCCGATCAAAGCTCGTCTGCGGTTCATGGTCAGGGCCTCCCTGCTTGGCAAGTCTTGTTGCTTGAAAATTCAGACTTCGACTCAATCCTTGGCCGATGTTTGTCTGTCGATATGGTTGAAGTAACCTAAATTTAAAAAAGGCTCAAGTCCAAAATAAAAAAAGCCGAAGCGAAATTTCGATTCGGCTGTGCGGTTTCGTTTTTAAAGCTGTTGCGTTTGGAGGTCAGCTTCCGGATTTTTTCAACGCAGCGTTTGCTGCCTTGGTGGAAGCTGTGGACTCTGCAGCAACGGCTTGAATGGTAGGCCGGGCGTCGATCAGGCGTCTCAATGCCGTGTCGTAACCTAAATGCTGGGCAATGTCGAGCAACTGGGTGACTTGACGTACGCCCATAACGTTTGCCAGTGTCAGGAGTTCGCGTTGGGCTTCGGTCAGTCCAGCAGCTTCCAGGACCGGATCATCCGTTTGATTTTCGTTGGCCATGTAGTCAAGTGATAGACCAACGGCCGAAGAGAGCCGGTATGCATTTTCGAGGCCAGGGTTGGATTTACCAGCCAGAATTCGCGACACTTCCGAGTCGCTCACACCCGAAGTACGGGAAAGTTTCTGCTGATTCCAGCCGAGGCGGACCAATTGTCGGTAGAGTTTTTCAGCGTATTTCATACCCGTATGATATGGAATTCATCCCGAAACAGGAAGTCCAAAGTGCAGGTTTGCAATATTTTCCAAACGATCCGAGATGGAATTCGATGGTCGGGCTGGCCATTCAGACTAATAAGCTCGTCTGACAGCCCCTTCCGCCACGGCGACCAAAATGGCCTTGGCTTGAGAGTCTTCGAGGATCGCAAGATTGTCGCGGGCCTGATTGGCATAATCGAATGCACACTGCCAGCAGTTTTCGAATATGTCGGTGGTTCCGATCATATCCCTCAGAAGTTTGCGGCGGTTGGATGAGCAGGACTGATCCAGAATCAAACGTCGCAGGTTATCGGCATCTTCCACAGGGGCTGATGCCAGGAACCGGATGATGGGCAGAGTGAGCTTGGTTTTGTCGAGATCGGTGCCGAGACTTTTGCCTGTATTGCGTTCGTCACCAAGGATATCGAGCAAGTCGTCAACAATCTGGAAGGCGATTCCAAGATTCGTACCATACGCTTCCAACGCTTCGACCACAAGTGGGTCAGAATCTGCGAAGTAAGCACCAAGAGCAGCCGAGACGGCCGTCAGTTCGGCGGTCTTCCCACGGATGATGTCAAAATAGGTGGGTTCATCCAGCTCGAGGTTTCCACGGTGGTGGGTCTGTGTCATTTCCCCTTCCCACACACGGTTTGTGGCGCGGGCGATCCATTGACAGGCCACGGTCGATCCGGTAGCAGCCGCCAGGTGGAAGGCATGTGTGAAGAGGTAATCGCCCAGCAGGACGGCCGGCTCGTTGCCCCATTCCACGTTGATGGTGGCGGCATGGCGGCGGACCATGGCGTCGTCTAAAATGTCGTCGTGCACTAGACTTGCGGTGTGGATCATCTCAACCACGGCGGCAAGCTGATGGTGGATTGGCCGAACACCGCCGCAGGCTTGGGCTGAGAGCAGGAGCAGGGTTGGTCTGAGGCGTTTGCCCTGGAATCTGGCGGCGTGATCTACGAGTTGCTGGACGAATGGAATTCGACTCTTAAGCTCCTCACGGTAGATCACTTCAGAGGCTTCCAGATCCTGAGCAATCGGAAGATACAACGCAGCGAGGCGAAGTCGGGTTTGATCCATACTGCGCAGGTCGTCTGTTGCTGAGGACATCGGACAATCTCTCCGAAAAATTGGCTGACCCGTCGTGGGGAAACTCGAAAAGGGAAGGGCTTCACGAATCGCGGAGGAAATCTCCGGAACGACCACCCGACTTCGATTCCAAACGGATTTGCTCAATGGTCATGTCGCGATCTACCGCCTTGCACATGTCATAAACTGTGAGGGCAGAGGTGGATACAGCGACCAACGCTTCCATCTCGACACCAGTTCGGCCGGTGGTCCGAACGGTGGAATCTATCCGTAGCAGATCAGGAGGCAAGTGCGTAAATCTTACCTCAACGCTATCAAGGCCAAGGCTGTGACACAACGGGATGAGCATGTCCGTTCGCTTCGCAGCCTGAATGCCGGCCACTCTGGCCACAGCAAGGACGTCGCCTTTTTTGGAGTGCGACGATTCGATCGCCTCCAATGTGGCGGGCTTCATTCGGATCAGACCTGAGGCTGAAGCGGTTCGCTGAGTTGTGGCCTTATCGGTCACATCCACCATGCGTGCTTGGCCATGTTCATCCAAATGAGTCCAGCCCGACATTATCACGACCTTTTTCTCACACGCAGATCCAATTCGTTATGAAAGAATTATAGAAACTAGCGAATCATCTGGTAGGTCTTTTTTTCGATTTGGTCGTAATTCAATCCGACTTGACCTGCGAAATCGGCCTCAATAATTTCGGTCCTGGCCAGATTCCCGCCAGCCAAACACCGTTTCGGCTCCTCAGAGAAATCGGCTCATGCGTTTTTATCCATTCCGCAAACTCATCTGGCCAATAGGATTGGCGCCGGTAGACGACCAGGAACTGTGCGTCTCTCCAGGCCAACTGATCGCGAAACAGGTCACCCTGCTTCATCCATTCCAAAGGCATGAAGAATAATGATTGAGTGGAATGAAGGGTTGGCACCACAGCCACCATCTCTCCCTTGGAGCGGACGTTCTGAAGTTTTCTTAATAACGTTTGATCCACGGCATCGCCCCAAAAATTCAGATCCATTCCCTGTGACTCAAAAAAGCGCAATCCGCCTGCCATTGGACTGACATAACTGAGCGGAGAGACCCCCACCATGCAAGGCCATGCAGACGAGGCCAGGCCAACTCCTAAAACGGTTGTCGAAATTCTGATTGAAAAGCCCTTGTCACGTATCATCTGGCTGACCCATTGGGCCCCTGAGCCTGCCAGGACAGCCACCAGTGGCCAGATCACCAAAAAGAGGCGATCCATGTCGTAACGTGTTATGGATAAAGTGAATAAGAGCATCATCTGGAGGATCAGAAACGCGATTGGGCGGCCACCTTTGATGCCTCTCCCACGGATTGCGGTAAACAGACCTGCCCCAAACAGGATCAACGTAAACGGAGTGATAGCCGCGAGAAACTGGACCAGTGAGCTATGCCAGGGAAGCTGGTTGTCCTGATATACCTGGCCGAAGTAAAGCACTTTCAAATGGAGACGGTCCACGGTTCCGCCAAAGTAGGCTGATAGCCTGGATGACGTGTCGTACCACATCCACGGCCAACCTGCGATCCAGAGCAGGGGCGCAAGTGCCACTGCGGCTACCCCCGAGATTCGTTGCTTTAAACCATTCCCATATATAAGGATAAGCAGTATAGCCCAGGGCAGAAGGAGCCATCCGTGGATTTTGGTGAGCATGGTGAGGGCAGTGAGGATGGTGGCGAAAACGGCCCGTTTCATGGACGGTTTTTCGGTCCATCTGAGCCAGCCAACAACGGCAGCGAACCAAAAGAGATTGAGGATGGTTTCTAAAGCTGCCAGGTGAGCATGGGCAAAGACATGCGGTAGAAACAGATAGGACAGTGCGGCCGTCCAGCCAGCAAGTGGCCCAGTTCGAGTGGTCACATATCGGGCGATGAAAGCGATTGTGAGAGCAAACGCTAGAGCAGGGGCGACACGTCCTGAGAGGATGTAAAGGCGGGTTGGGTCAGCGTTTCCCGTAAATAAGACCTGGAAGATCTGGAAGCCATGGGAGGCAGCGCCGAGCATCCAGCGGGCGAGTGGAGGGTGGTCCGGATTCCCTCCGAACGCATCATTCACAGAGGCTTCTGCGAAGAAGTTCAGGCCCTGTCTCGCAAGAACGTCCCAATAGTGACGACCGGGACCGACGTCGAGAGGCTCGTCGGTGGTGATTCCGGGTATGGAGAGTCCGCCGACCACCAGAACCAGGGCGATGATTGCGGCCAGTTCCGGACGATTCAGGATACGAGTGGTGGTTGTCGATCTGGTGGGATGCATTTGGATGATTCCTTAGGTGATTTATGATAACGAAAAAGACCGTGGTTTAATCTCTTGATTTCGCAAGGGATCAAACACGGCCATTTGAAAGAACTCGGATCGAGAATCTGAATGATCAGATTTCGTCGGATTTTTTCTGTGAGATCAGTCGTTTGATGCGTTCGCTGAGCAAAGAGCCATCGAATGGCTTCTTGAAAGCGTCGTTAAAACCAAGTGTTAAAATTTCAGGTCCAGGGGTTTCGCTTGTCAGAGCAATCAAAACCGTATTGACGTGATCTTGGCTTCGTCGGAGGTTTTGTGCGATTTGACCCGCTTCAATTCGCCCAATGGCCATATCAATAATGATACAGTCAGGGTGAAAGCTCTCGGCTCTGATACCCGCTTCGAATCCCGAAGAGGCGGTTTCGAGGCGAAAGTCATCTTGTTCGCGGAGATTAGTTTTCAACTGATCCATCAGAGGGGCATCAGCACCCACGACGAGAATCTTGTTGTAAACCTCAGCTTCAAGATCACCGAGAGGCATTCCGTGTTCCTTGAGGAACCGAAGGAGATGCTCGCGAGGAATCCGCCGGTCTTGGGAACCAGGGATTCTGTATCCGCGTAAACGTCCTGAATCAAACCACTTACTGACAGT
>CAMCFM010000058.1 GCA_945874095.1 Candidatus Kuenenia stuttgartensis | reverse complement strand
AGAACGCAAACAAGCACTCACATCCCCAGCAGTCATCACGGCACTGGTTTTGATCGCCTTGGCCATCTCTGGAAAAAGCCTCAGCGAAGTTGGGCGACTGTGGCTGCCGTTCTATCCACTCCTGATCTCGTCCATCGTTAAAATGAAGCATGAGCCCAAGCCTATTCCACTGCATCTCTGGTACATCTGCTGGTCAATGATCCAATTGATATGGCTTCAGGCCATCGTTCAAGTTGTATACCCCATCTGATTTTGGGCAGATTTGGCAAGTTCTGACTTCTCAAGATGGGAAGGCAAAAAATGTTTGGGAATTCTGAACGGATCAGCTCAGCAGATCGCACTTATGTCTATATAGAGACGTTTTCATGATCCAGGAAACTGGACAGGCGAGCGATTTCAGGCCATAATCAAGCGGTACTAGCAAAGCTGGAAAGTGACGGCATCATGCGACTCACACTTCGAACACTTCTGGCCTGGCTTGACGATACCCTTCCCCCGAAGGATGTTGCACGAATTGGCCGGCAGCTTCATAGCTCCAAATTCGCTCAGGATTTAAGTCGTCGGATCCGGCGAGTGGTTCGTCAAAGGCGCCTCACTGTGCCTGGTATGGGGTCGAATACGCCTATCGACTCAAACATCATCGCCGCTTATCTGGATAATAGCCTGCCAGGTGACCAAACCTCGGCCGTTGAGAGCCTTGCGCTGAATAGCGATGTTCATTTGGCTGAAATTGCGGCATCTCACCAGATTTTAAGCCTCTTGGAACAGCCTATCGAAACCAGTTCCGATACTCACGCCAAAATGTATCGGCTAGTGAAAGGCCCTGAAGCACGGATCCAGTCCGATCGATGGTTTCAGCAATCTCGTGATCGAGCAACGAAAAATCAAGCCGAAATCAAGCTGGAAGTCGATTGTGTCGATCTGGATATGTTAGATTCGCCAGCAACCTCCAGTTTTACCCGTCATCGTCCAAAGTTTATTGCCGGAATCCTGTTTTTTGGATTGATGATGTTCGGTATATCACAATGGTTGGATATTCATTCAGGGTCAAGATTGGCCGTTCGTTCAGATCCGCCTAAGGCTGTTATTCAAGATCAAAACCAAGATACGGAATCGAACGATCAGGCTTCTGACGAAATCACTTCTGAACAACCAGCAATGAAATCAAATGAAATTCCATTAAATGTTGCAGCATCGACCGATTCAACTGATAAAAAACAGGCTGTCGAACCAGCCCCTGTGGTTGAAAAATCTGAAGTTCCAGTCACTCCTGATGATCATATAAATAAAACGGCATTCCTGTTTCCTGATTTCACCTCATTCATTCCAAAATCAAAAGACTCAATCTTCCTTGTGAGTGATGTAGTTCCTGATCAGCCTGACAATCAGATGGTGGGTTCCAGGCAGTGGAAAAAGTTGAATCCAGGCGACTCCAGAACTCATGGGGCAGTCCGATTTGCATCCGCAGAGTCGACCAAAATTACAACAACCACAGGCGACATTGAATTACAAACGGGAGCACTCTTGGAGTGGCCTTCTTCAGGCCCCCCGATTCTTTGGCAAGGTCAATTGCGATTCGCTTCAAAAACCGGGTTTACTTTGGTCATTCGGATTGACAAAAAAAATGAGATCAAATTGCTCGTTCACCCTGATAGTACGATGATCATATCGAGAACAAATCTTAAGATGGACCCGTCCGACCTGACAATTCCGCTCGCCCCCAGCCCTGCTTTTATTATCTTGGAAAAAGGTAGTGCCGATTTCTCATTTCAGGATAAGAAAATCCAATGCTCCAAAGAGAAGGCTGTTGTATTAACTTACAATGAAACCAATAACAGTATTAAATGTAGTGAACTCACGCCAGCCCCAATTGTGGAATGGTCCTCAGAGGCTGTTTCAACGAAAATGATCACCGAGGCAATGAATCGGTATTTGGATAAAAATCGAACTTTGCCAGTGGAAATCATGGATGCCGTTTCTGATAAAATCAAGTCTGTTCGCGATCTCGCCTTGAACATCGCAGTCTGGATTGATCGAGATGATATTATTGTAAATGCATTGACAGAACTAGGAAATAGTGAATTAAGGGGATCAGCTGTTGAAGCAGTCAGAAAATCGGCTTTAATTCGAACAAGTGCTGCACCACGGATTGCAACCAAGCTGGCCCAAGAATTAGAGCTGGATCGAGAGGCATCCCGCCTATTGAATCGGCTACTGGTGATTCCTGAATCGAAGGGCGATTTGTCATGGAAAAAAGTGCTGGTTGAAAATCTTGAAAACCCATCCCTTTTGATTAGACAACTTTCAATTGAGCATCTGATGAAAATTGCAGCACGCGACGATATGGGATATAAGCCTGAAAATCCATCTAAAAAAGGCGTTGAGGCCTGGCAGTTGTGGCTTGGGATGGATGGAGTCATAGATTAATGACTGGTATGACGCGATCCAACCCGCTTTCTTTTGTCAGGAATTCAGTCCGGATAATCTGGCCATCGGTTCTATGTCTTGGACTAATCCTGATCGCTCTGAATGTTCATGTCACTGCATCGTGGGCCCAAGGT
The DNA here is from genome assembly GCA_945874095.1 of Candidatus Kuenenia stuttgartensis. Lineage (GTDB taxonomy): Bacteria > Planctomycetota > Planctomycetia > Isosphaerales > Isosphaeraceae > QWQI01. The sequence goes on along the minus strand of CAMCFM010000058.1, from coordinate 10,848 downwards.
GTTACCATTCCCGTAAATCCAACTAATACAAATGAAATGGATGGCCTGCCTTCTGAACTGCCCACTTATATCATTCTTGATGACCCTAAGCAAATGGGGGAATTATTCAAGAGACTTTCAAAACCTGATTTTCAACTGCTGCGCCCCAGTCCACTTCCGGACCCTGCAAAAAGCACAGAGGTTCAAGTTGGCTTTATCCGCTCAATGCAAATCAATGGGCGTGTAGAAGGTAATATTGCAACTTTACGGTTAGATTATGAAATTGAGCAACTCAAGGCAGGGAAAGTCTGGACCAGAATAGGACTTGACGGAATCAGTTTGCAATCCGTTCAATCTAGCGGTAAGAACATGATTGCAACTACGATAAAAGATAAAAGCTGGGCAGTGCAGACTGAAAATGTTGGTGTCCATAAAATTGAAGTCCGTATTGCTTTGGATGTCATTTCGGATCGATCCACGAAACGGATCCTGTTTTCCATACCAGAGTCTCCAAGCACTTCATTTATGATGGAAGTTCCTGAAAATGTGCTTTTTGCAACAACCAACAATCGAGATCAGCTTGCACTAAAATACGATGAAACACGGAAGTCTTTTGTAATATCGTCCATGTTGTCTCCAAGATCAAAAATCGATATCAAATGGCTTGGCCAGTCGCTTCTGGTGTCTGATGACTCTCAAAAAGTTGAATGTAGGGGATTAATCTCACTAAGGCTTGATGCGGATGCTGTCTCTACACGTCAGTTTTGGCAAATTATCCCGATCTCTGGGCTTGTCAGAGAGTTGCATTTTGATCTTAATGCTGATGTCATGGTGACTGATATTCAGATCAACGGGCAGGCAGTGAAGTCGATGGCTTCAAATCTGACTTCTGGTAAAATTCGAATGACCATTAAAGTCCCAGAAAATCTTCTTCTGGCACAAAAAGATCCAGTGACTTGTGAGATTGTCACAAAAGAAAGTTACTCGGAATCCAATCGCAGTCATGTCTCTGTGAGTCGTCAAATCCAGTGGTCAGCACCTGTCTGGAAAGATGCTGCGATTACATCTGGTATTATCGCTCTGGAATATCCAGAAAAATGGTTTAATCTAACAGGGGCCTCGCAACAACTGATACCTGTTGATAGTCGAGATTTACCTGATCGACTCAAGAAATCTAATGCGCTGACTGCATTTCAGTTTAACGACACACTTCAAAATATCGTTTTTAAGGTGCGTGCAAAGAGTAGTCCTATTCTTACAAAGTCGTTTACCATTGGTGTTGTCCGAGATCATCAGGTTGAATACGTGACTGAAATTGAGCTTTTGGGAGAGATGGTCAAATCAGCGGATTATCATTTGAAACTTGGCCTTGGATCTCAGATTCTTTTTGTTGGGCCACGTGATTTATGGGAAGGATATGACCAAATACCCTCAGATAAAGATTCTCCATTTGTTCATGTGAAAATTACTCCAAATAAAACGTCAAATCCTTCTGGAAAACAAATCGTTCGAGTAAGATATATGCAGAGAATTGATTCAAAAACAGGCTTTGATTTTAGTTCGCCTGTAATCGCCGAATCTAAGGGTTCACAAAACATTGTGTGGTTGGTCGCCAAACCTGGATTTAATATCGTGACTACCGACAAAATGTTTAAGGCCAGGACCGATATCTCACCAGACTCGATTAAGTCTTTGGCGTTGCTCCTGGATCAGTCCATCTCAGATAACGATACGTGGTTGAATTCGAATCTGATTCGATCTGGAGACGGTTTATTTCACCAATCATTCAGCGATTCAGAAACCGTTAAAGTCAAGTCGACCGAGGCACCGCCGCATTTGACATATCATCAATCGATCAGCCTGGTGCCTGAATCAAAATCAATTATAGTGAAGTATAAATTCGATTGTCTGATTGATTCAGGTCAGTTGAGTATCATTAAAATCCAAAACAAGAATTTGGCAAATCGTGGCGAGTCTTACCAGGTTACAATAAATGGAAAAAGAGACGCTAGTAACGACCTTTTGGTGTTTGATGGTGATATTGCCGAGATTAAAATGGATACGCCGCTCCATGGTATAAACGAGATCGTTATCGAAAGCTCAGATAATGCACCTAAGATTCATTTAGAGGACTTCTTGATTCTTAATGGGGATTGTGCGTCAAGAAGAATTCTTGTGCAATCGGCATCAAACTCAAGAATTATTCTACCAGAAAATATCACAGGTTGGCAAAAGGCCTTGTTAAATGAATCAGACTCTTCTGGGATCGTTACGACAGATATTCTGGAAAAGTTACCGGTACTGGAGTGGGTTCAGTTTCACAATACTTTTGATTCTAAAAAGTTGTGTGTCGTTGAAAAGATTAAGTCATTTTATGATTCTCATAAACCTGATCTGCTTTCGGTTTTTTACACCATTCAATCTGAAGCAACGGAGTTGACATTTCCAAGCGTCAACGGTCTTGAGCCTTTTTCTTCTCTGATATTGAATCGCGAAACTGGGATTATAAAAACAGATTCAGGATATAAGATCCCTTTAAATCAAACCCCCAAAAGGTTCGTCCTTGCAATTCAATACCGTCATGATACGTCAACCAGGAGTTTAGAAATTCCATTACCAAAAGACTGTGATGCAAATGACTTCATTCCATCGCAATTGATTTGTGAGGCTGATGAATATCATTTTCCTTGTCTGAATCCATTTGGCGATTTGTACAAAAGTATGGTGCCTACCGGAATGCATCCAGATGATAACGTCATCGAGAACCATCATGCATCTCTCTTTAAGTATGAATCAGTCAATCCAAACAAGCCTTTCACCATTTATCTCGTAAACATCTTAATACCTTGCGTTATTGTGGTTCTAATCACCATATCTCTATTAAGTGTATTCGCATGGACTGTCGACAAGCGATTTCAAAACCTCTTCGTTCTTGGCTTCTTATCCGTATGCTTGTCATTGTATCTAAACGAGAAGGTGAATATCTGGTTTATTTCGGCATTTAGTGTTGGAACTTGCGTCCATCTAATTTTTGCTAGATGCAATCTCTTTCGGAGGAATCATGATAAAAGCTCTGTAGGACCGAATCAAGATTCCCAACCCATTGTGACGATTGTCATGGAAAATAAACCTAAGGAGCCTTCAACCGTTTTAAAGTATCTGAGCCAGGCTGTTTCGTTGCAAGTTCCTCATTCTCAGATCATTGATCAAGCCTGGTCAGTATCATTAGATTCTGAAATTACCGCGCCAGATTCTAAAATCACTGAGGTGATCAAAAGTTCAAAATGATACTATTTATGAAAAGTCTTTCGAGATTCAAACCTGTTTGTCTGAATAAAAAGCGTGCTGCACTAGTGGTCATGTTTCTATTAATGAATTGTATTTCAAGTTTTATTTTGTCAACGCATGCTCAAACTGATAAAAATGATCGTCAGATGGATGGGTTAAACTTTCAGATCCTTAAAGTTCCTTATGAATTAATCCATCGTGTTTTTGGCCCTGGTGCTGAGCTTGAGTCCATTTCTTTTAAAGAGTGGAATCAATTGATTCTTGATTCCAAAACGATTAAACAGCGTCAGGAATACCCCAACGAATCCATTGAGCGAGTCGCTCATCGAATGGTTTCCAAGTCAGGTCAATTGTTTATTGAATCTACAATATATCAACGCGCAGATAATGTTGGGAATGCTCCAAAATTTCTTCTGCCTGGCACTATTATTTCTGAAGAGATGGATTCATATGTATTAAAGGAAGTTTCCGTTTCGCAGTTAGGCGTTTCTTCAAATGGGGTTGTAGGAATACTTCCTGGAAACGATGTTGCTGGAATCAAAAGGTTAATTGATCCCGTTTCGGGATCAACTTCAAAATCTGCATATTACGCTCTCAACCTGAGTTCGAACTATATATGTACTACATCTCTTGAGGCAAATCAACAGGAAATTCCAAAGAGTACGAATGGGATCTGGATTAAATCTGCCAGCCTTCATTCCTCAGAAAATCTGACTTGGACCTTTTCTGGGAAACAACCACCAGTCGATCTTTGGATTCATAAGAACGATCAATTGAATCAAGATGCTCGACAAAACCTGATTTGTAAAACTCAGGCAGAATGGACGCTCACTAATGAGACGCTTTCCGGAGTTGTGAGGCTTTCGATTTGGGGCCCACCGGACCGTTTCGAGTGCCATTTTCGCATTCCTGATGATTGTTTTATATCGGAATATTTGGTCGATGGTGTGGAGGAGTCATCACAAGATATAAATGGAACAAAGAAGCTTCTGATTCAAAATGTGATGAATTCCAAGCACGAGATCGTTTTTATGATCAAGCGTTCTTACCCGGTTTTTGGCGTTAATCAGATTCCAGCCATCGTTCTTGAGAATTCTCGTTTTCTTGGGTCTGAATATGTATTTAATAACAGAACCTCCTTGATTATCAGCGGTTTTACCGACGATTTTACCCCTGGTCTGATTACATTACCTGGATTGACAGGTGAAGGTCAGAAGACAGGTCATCACTTCCGATTCTTTACAAAGAATCCGTCGTCTATTCGATATGAATTTAAGCCTGAGTTTAAAGAACTGGTGTGGAGTGGGGTCGTCGATTATGTGATTCATGAACTCTCAGATGAGTGCTATCTCAGGTTTCGTGTACCTGATTCCGTGTCGGTAGATCGGTTGAAACTTGTCCTGAGGACAGGTCTTAAGTGTAGTTATGCAATGGTACGAAGCATTAAAAAAGATAGTGCTGATTCTATGTCGTATGCGGATGTTGTGATGAAAGGCCAGGAGATTGAGATTCGAATTCCTCCTGATAAGGGTTTGTACGATCGCAGGTTCCTTGAAATTAAGCTTGATTTGCAGCGGACTGAGCAACCCGTTCAATTAACCACACCAGAGATCATGGTGCATCATGGCGACCGATCGCAGATTCGTTGGAGAGTTCTTTCAAGTGTGAGCGGGACCCAAGCGGTTCCATTTGACACTTTAGCTAAGAACTGGCTAAGAAATGATCTAAGTACTGAACAGGTGGTGGAGGATCGAATATCTTCTGATTCGTCTTATAGAATAATCGCCTCATGGGAGGATTTTCCAAAATCCTTGAGTACCACATGGAATGTCTACAGGAATAAGGTCAGTCATGAGCCTAGATTGTTGTGGGTAAACTTGATTCATGATCACTCAGATGATTCTATCATCGCATTAAAAGTTCGACAAGAAGTGGATTCTAGTCTGACATCAGACATGCAATCGCTAAAGAAAACGACATCTGGAGTAAAGGGCAGCGATAAAAGAGATTCAGACCTTTCTGGACATATGGATACAAGTGATCCGTACATGAAATCGAATACAACTTCCAAGTTCTCTTTGAAGACTCAGCGAGAAGAATTTCTGAGGTTTATGCTGTCAATACCCCAAAGCACTCCAATCATATTTGTCAGTAATGAATCGAGGATTAACAGTGTTTTGAACAGATCTGATCCTTTGGAGGATATAAGTCTAGCAGGTAAGATTGGGTTAAAAGCAATTGAATCATTAAGGAGAGAGCTTGTGATATCATCACATTATCGACAGGAATACGCAGGGATTATTCGTTATGAGAAAATCAGTGATCCAAAAACTCTTGAACAAATCTTGCATTTAAATGCGATTTCTCGACCAGAATTTACTGAGGCGAATAATCTCCCGGTGGTGAATCAGAACGTCGATCTATTGATAGATGAGAAAGGGCATGTCCAGTATCGGTTTCATTCCACACTTTATCGACAATCGGAGAGCCAGAATATCATCATCGCGAAGCCAGATGGTTTTCGGCTTCAGAGAATTCTGTTAAATGACTTGCTAGTGAATGCTGAAGATATGAAAAGTGGTAGATTGAAAATAAATCCTGGCTCATTTCAGAATCAAATCAACATGGATCTTTTCTATGATCTGGAGAGTCGGCTTGACGATAAAAGTATGACCTCTGGAATACCGCTTTTTATACCAGAGATGAATACGATTTGCAATAAAACCACGTGGAAAGTGATTGACAAGATGAAGCGTGAGTGGGAGTTTCAATTTACGGAGTCTCACAAGAGAGTCGATTCAAATAAGAATTACCAAAAAGTTGCATCGAATCTCTTTTTACTGAGTTCCAGTATAAATCCTGATGTGAATCCTCCGAAAATTATCGCTGTTCCATATCAATCATTAATTTCATATGAAAGTGGTATGGCCTTTTTGACTGGTTTGGTCATTGCGGTCATATTCAAGCGATCTTGGAATTCGAATCTGCGGAGGACTTCAAGGTTTCTGACTGCGATGACGATTGGGGTTCTCGCCAGTTATGGAATTTCTAAATCATGGTGGATTGTGTTGGCGGCAATACTGATAATGTACGTGGTATTCAAGGTTGTAAATAAAAATATGACTTTGCGTATTAAGCCGGCACATAGCATAGGGCTTCTTCTAGTGATCACCGTTTCTAGAGATGTAAACTCAGTCGCAATTGCTCAAGAAAACATTTATGTTGTCATGCCGTTTTCAAATATTGAGGAGAGTTTAATACGTCCTAAACAAGTGATCATGACATCAGAGCAACTCAAGCGAACAAAGGCTTTCATTGATAGTCAAGGGTTGTCCGAGCCATTTTCAGGCGGTCTGTTTCTAAATGCAACACATCTGATAAAAGACGATCCTAAAGGTATGATTCAGTTGCAATCCGATTACGAATATCAAGATTTCGCTGGCAAGAATAGCTTCCTTGTTTCTGGACCATCGGATGACTGTTTGTCAGTGCAAGTGTTCTGGAACGGTCAGAAAATGCCATTACGAATCAATCCTGCGAAATCTCTGGTAGAATATCAGTTGTCGGGTGCTCCCAAAGGGACATTAAGAGTGATTAAAACCTATAGACCTGTACTCGACGGACCTTCTGCTAGGATCACGATCTTTTCAACATTCGTCTCAAACTTTGATGTTCGAATGGGTGAAAATCAAAGTAAGAGTTTGTATTTCGAGAGTCAAGGCCGGTCTCAACCTTTGAAGCAGATTGAATCGGAAAAATTCTCGCTATTGAAGCAATTCCGAATCAAAAAATCCGATTTTAATGCACGTTCTCGAACAAAAACGGAAGTTTTAATAAGAATGACAGCTGTTCGGACTCCAGATGGGGTCAGATGGTATTGCCGAATTCCCGTGAATAGAAACGGTTCAGGTGATGATAATCGTCAGTACAAGATTGAGATGCCGGCGACACATTTTCTTCTGGGGACTTCTCAATGTCGAGCGATTCCTGCTGATGATTCTGTCTCGAATCATTTAAACTGGTCAATTATACCTGATCGAACGGCGGACTTTTTTGAATTGGAAATATTGCAGATGGCAAACCTGATCGATAAATATAGTCTTCAGGGGGTAGTCATTCGTGGTTCAGAATATGGAGATAAAGCGATTATTCGCTGGGTAAAGAGTGACGTTATGGCCGGCGACTGGGGACCTCTTGCATCGACTATTGGTAATCAGGACGTGGATGACAAGCTCTGGGGACTTCTGGTTCCAGGGCAGTTGAAATCTCAGCAGACTTCGATTATAGATCACTGGGAAGAGGCGGAATTTCAATTCAGGCCAGAAGTCCCGCATATCGATCGTGTGGTTCAGGCTCGCCTGTTGCTTCAGAAGTCAACTATTTCAGGTCAGTTTGTCATCGATCAATCCTCTGAATCTGAACTCCTTGAAATCAAACCGATTCTAATTGATTTAGGAGCTCAATCAAAAGCGGTTTCAGTGAGGGCGATCGGATTATTGGACTGGGGGGTGGTTCAGGACAAGCCGGGGCAATTTTATGTCCGATTTGATGTACGGAAACGGAAAGCATTAAGGATTGAGGTGGATACGATGACAACTTTTGAGACTGTTGATTCCAAAAGCGGGACGGGTTTAACTCTACCCATGGCATTACCATGGCCATTGATTGATGGGCAGATCAAACCGCCTGGTCGGTTGATTGTTGAGCAGGAGGTGGAAAAAGAATCAACGATTTGGCCAACACCATTAAAGCATGGGAGTGATGTGCTTAAGAATCTTGGTGAGATTCGGGATCCTGATACACCTGCCAATCTGAAGCGATGGCTTTATCAATTTGAAGGTGATCAGCCACTTCCTCAGGTGCAATGGAACGTGTCAGAGACTTTCAGCAAGGTTCAGATCAATCATGAATTAGGAATTCATTCGAATAAAATCCAATGGAAGTGCGAGGTTGAATATGATCCGATCTCTGGGCCACTCAGTTCGATATATCTTCGAACAAATCCAGCCTCATTGGATTATAAAATTGAATTGGACAATTCGAGTGATTTCGATACGAGGATGCAACATACAGGTAACCAATCGCAAATCATCATTACACGGAAACGCGCTGCATTTGGTGTCGTGCGTGTTAAGTTAAGCCGTGAATTTCCGGTGGATTCCGAATCACCATTCGTTTTGCCTGATATTGTTCCGCTGGGACGTGGTAGGGTGGAAAAGTCGGTGTCGCTGAGTGGTTTCAAGACAGATTTTCTGAAGATTGAGAAAATCGTTGAGAATGGTCTGACCGCAATTCGAAATCCTGATGCAGATAATACCGAATTCTGGGAGAGTCGCAAGTGGGAGTTTAAGTCGACAAATGGCAATCTTTCCATAGCTTTTAAAAAGAATGCAACTCGTAATGACAAACAACTGGGATCTGGGATGGTTCTGGAAGATCTTCTGATTGATCGCTCTGGACAAGGACTTTACCATGCGACCATGAGAATAAAAATTCATTCGGATGGCACAAGTGATTTCAAATGGGGCGATTCACTTGGCCGATTGATTTACGCTTCAGTGGGTGACAAGATTATAGGATGTGAGACGGTGATGAGTCGAAAAGTTGTATCCGTTGAAGCAAATCATGCTGGGGCGGATTTATTAATGATCAGTCAAATTGAGGGAAGCCGATTGGCAGAATTTCTGAAATCTATCCGCGAGCGATTTCTTATAGATAGATCAAATCCTATTGTGATGGCTGTAAGGGATGTCGAGTTCCCAAACGAAGAATCCGATTTAAAGCAGATATCGCTCAGCGAATGGCTATCTGGAGATTATTCTGGAATGGAGCAGTCTCCAGATCCAAAACAATTGGATGTTAACTCGGGTTGGAGAGAGATTTCTAAAGATCAGCGGATTCGTCGGATGGCCAAATATTCACAAGCGATTCCAGAGGACCTTTCCTTGTTGAAGAGTTCGCTGCAATTGGTCTCTGGAACTCGTCAGACTGATAAGGACGAATCAAGTGCTCAGAAATATGTCGACAGCCTTGTACTGAGTCATGTAGGCTCGTGGAAGTTTTATAGATATGTCCATTCGGATCGAGAAGAGGCCGTTGAGCCGAGTTTCTATCACTCCATCGTTAGAGACTGGGTTTTATGGAGTGAATTGAAGCGGAGGATTTCAGTCTCGATTATTTTTGCGGTTACGTTTCTAGCATATTACCAGATTCGCAAATCTGCCGTTACCGTTCTTGAAACAGATCGATAAAGTGAAATAATTCTGATAAAATAAAAACTCTATTTTAGCCATGATTGAGGAATGGGCATGGAATAGATATTGGTTTGCCCATGTTGACCAGAAATGTAAGTGACTTGTTTTCCGTCGGGAGTGAAGACTGGGAAAAAATCGGGAGTTTTCGAGCGGGTCAAATTTTCAGAGAGGCCGTTGAAATCGCTGATCCAGATGTCGGGATTTCCCGACCTGTTGGAGACGAAGACCCATTTTTTGGAGTCGGGTGAAATGGAGGGATAATCGTCGAGCCCTGGGCTGGTGGTGATTCGAGTGATTTTTCGGTCATCCAGATCGAGGCGAGCGAGTTCCAGGCCCGACCAGCGATCGGTTGCGAAGATCAGGAATTTGCCGTCAGGTGAAGCAGCAGCATGGACGTCCTGGCCAGGGCTTTGGGTGAGCCGCTCGAGGGGCTTTGAGCCATCGACGTAGGCCAGGTAGAGTTCCTGGTTGCCTTCATGGGTGGAGTTGAAGACGAAGCGTTTCCCATCGGGGAGCCAGCAGGGCCAGTCCTGGTGTGATAGTTTGCCGTCGTGATCGCCAGCGACAACTCTCGGTTCAGCGGTTCCATCGGCTGGCATGATGGCGATATCGAGGTTGCCCTGGGTGCCTGAGAGAGTGATGACGGTGAGTAGAACGTTTTTGCCGTCGGGAGAGTAAGTGGCGTGATATTCCGGAGCATTGCGTTTGTCGAGCCGAGTTGGGTGGTCAAAATCGCCGGTTTTAGCGACTCTGATGAAGATGGAGTTGCCACTGGCTTCGTGGCGGGCAAATAAGAGTTTCTGGCCGTCGGGATGCCATTGAGGGCGATGTTTAAAGGCACCATCGTGAGTCAGTTGAATTTGCGAGGTTGCGACAGTGGGAGCCGGAACGATGGGGCTGTGGACGGGCTCGTCGGCTGTAACTATTGATTTACAGAGGAGTAATGCGCTGAATATGAGTGTTGAGCGGTGGATCATCCGAAGATATCCAGAATAGGGATGCCTTGCGGGATGAGGCTTAGGTCCGTGAGATTGGCTGCGGTGATGCCCATTCTGTTGAGGATGGTTGCGCCGAGGTCAGCGGGCGAGATGGGTCTGTCGGCTGGATGTTCGCCTCGTTTATCGGATGCCCCGATCAAGGCTCCTCCGCGAATCCCTCCACCAGCCAGGGCGGCGGAATAGCAGGGGTTCCAGTGATCTCGGCCGGCTTTTTCGTTGATTTTTGGAGTTCTGCCGAACTCTCCAACGGCGACGATCAAGGTGGAGTCGAGGAGGCGACGCTGGTCGAGGTCGGTGATCAAGGTGGCCATGGCTTGATCGAGCATCCA
>CAMCFM010000057.1 GCA_945874095.1 Candidatus Kuenenia stuttgartensis | reverse complement strand
CCACCACGCCCCGACTTGAAAAACACGATTCGCCAGAAGGTGCGTCAGGAACCGACCGACAGCACCGTCGTTTTTGGCTTGAGACCGGTCATCAAGGCTGAATCGCTGATGCGACTGCGTTGGGGAATCCAGTTCAATAGTACAGACGGAAGCATGTACCGGCGATCGTTTGCTAACACTTATGAATATCAGATTTACTCCTCAAAAGACTCCGCTGCTCCACAGCCTGGAGAGACTCCACTTTCGGATTCGCAGCGTGAGTTGCTGACTTCATTGCCTTCTAATGTGAAATCCGAATTAGTGGCCCTCACAGCACCCATTATCTCTCAGGTTTCCAAGACAGATACAGAGGCCCAGGCCCGTGCCTTGGAAGCCCATTTTTTTGATCCCAGCCTGTACGCGTATACGCTGGAGCAGACCCGAATTGATTCGGAGATCGACCCGGTTCTGGACTTCCTGAAGAACCGCAAGGAAGGTCACTGCGAATACTTTGCCTCAGCTCTGGCCTTGATGTTACGTTCGGCAGGCATCCCTTGCAGGCTTGTGAATGGCTTTAAAGGCGGCGACTGGAACTCTCTCGGACAGGTCATGTATGTTCGCGAAAAGTATGCGCATGCCTGGGTCGAAGCATTTGTCAGCTCTGGGCCTGATCAGGCTCCACGATGGATCACGCTTGATCCCACTCCAGCCAACGAGCGGGCTGAAAGTGTGGCTCAAGTCGGGTCATTTCAGACCCTCCGACAGGCAACTGACTTTGTGCGGTATGTCTGGGTCTTTTACATCATCGGATTCGACTCCGAACGACAATACAGACTGATTTACGAACCAATCATCGCACTGATCCGAGAGGCCAGGGCCGGTTTCTTTATCATCATTGAAGCCGTGAAAGACTTGCTGAATGGCACCCGTCGAATTTCGGATCTCGTTCGTTTCTTCAGCGCCAAGGGCTTCGCAGGTGGACTCATACTGGCTGCCACGGCCATTATCCTATTGCAATTGGCCCGAGGAACAATGCGTCGTCTGATTGGGAGATGGCTCGCAACACGTCGATCCCAGACACTTGTCACTCCAGGCATTGCCATCTACCAGCGTCTCGAATCGCTTTTGGGTGAGCTTGATCTCAAGCGTTCGAAGGCTGAAACACCCCGAGAATTTGCAGATCGGGTTGGCAGGATCCTCTATGACAGATTTCTCGAAACTGGTTTGGAGGGGATCCCCGATCTGGTTGTCGACGCCTTCTACCAGATCCGGTTCGGGGGAATCACGATCGACCCTCAAAGACTCGCCATCATGGACGATCAGTTGACCGCCCTTGAGCAGCAGATCCGCAAGCGATCCGATTCTTGAAGTTCAAAAAACATTGCCCCAACTCCCTTTAAAAAAGTCTGAAATCGTAATTCGCGAGCTTAAGGACGGCGAAGAATGCATCCTCTGGGACGTCTTCTACTCCGCAGTCCACGATGTGGCAGCTCGGCACTATTCTCAGGCTCAGGTCGATGCATGGGCACCTGAAAATCTCGATAAAACCTATTGGGTGGAACGCATACGCAAATTACAGCCGTTTGTAGCTCAATCGGGTGACATGATCGTTGGCTATACCGACCTTCAGCCGTCCGGCTTTATCGACCACTTCTTCGTCTCTGGAAATTGGGGCAGACGTGGAGTGGGGACAGCCTTGATGACCCATCTTATAAAAACGGCTGAGAACCAAAAGATACCGCTCCTGAGCGCATTCGTCAGCCTGGCCGCCCAGTCATTCTTTCAAAAGTTCGGGTTTGAGATCATCAAGCATCAAACTCTTCTTGTCAGAGGAGTTGAGATCGAAAACGCGCACATGACCAAGAATTTGTGAGCCGATGGAAATTCTATGGTCCGTCTCGTTCCCTGATCGTTTTTTTTCAATTCGATTTGATCGCGACTTCCGATGCCGGTGGATTGATTCCATCTGAAGGCTTCACCTTGGGAACCCGGATCAACCTGCCCACTAGTGGCCTGGTTTCAAATTGACCATGGTGAAGGTCGCGATTCTCTTTCCATAGCAGGTCTGCCCACCGATCGTCACCAATGACTCTGCGTGACACATCCTGCCAGGTTTCCCCTTCGTTAGCGAGCGCAAATCCAGCAGGCATCGCGATATCCGACACTCCACCTGATGGGCTGACAGCCTGAGCCGAATTGATTTCTGATGACTGAGTCGAGGTTGCCTGCACTTCCTTGACATCCGCCTTGGGGGCTTCGCTCGACGGTGGTGCAGATGTCTCAGGGCTTGTTGCATGGACCAGATTCGTTTCAGGAATCGGCGACGCTTTTTCCACCACACTCGTGGTTAATCCTTCTGGATACTCCACTTTCGATTCACTTGACGAGTTCACCATCGGGGGTGATTCCATCGGCGTATGGGTCTGGGCGGATTCATAACCCACAGGCAATGCCGAATGGTCAGGTTTTACAGGAACCGCCTCAGCCGAGACCGCAAGTGGCGATACGCTAGCCACTGCCTGAGAGGATTCTGCCGTGTTTTCTTCGACCTTAACTTGTTCAGCCACAGGAGTTGACTGACTTGCGGATGTGGAATCTGAGGCTGTTGACGAACTGGAATCAGAACTGGTTTGATTCTCGGCCTTTGAACTTTGAGATTCCATCGGATTAAGCGATTGTGAATCAGTGACTTCCGAAAGTTTTGGTGCCTGCTCGGAATTGACCATTTTCGCAGCCGATTCCGATGACACAGCCGGTTCTGAAGCAGGAGTCATTGGTGCCAGATCAGTGGTGATGGGGCTAGCTGAAGTTGTCTGATCAGTGGCAGTTGTGGCGACTGCCGCTGCCGCGGCAATGGCTTCTGGCAAGACGCTGTCCGATGGCTTTTCCGCCGGTTGATCTGTTGATTCCACAGGCTTTTCAATGGTGGAGCTTGGACTGGAACTGGTTTGATCAGAAGGAGTTTCGGCGATCTTTGGAGGCTCTGTGGCAGCGTTGGCAGTGGGTTCCGAATTGGTTTCAGGAGCCGAGCCTGAGCTGGAGCCGTTGGAAGAAGTGGCTTCAGTGGAAGTGACTTCCGTGGAACTTCCGGGAGAAACCGCCTTTATAGGATCTGTCGATTCGCTGGAAATTGGCGATGTATCAACAGGTATTGCCTGCCTATTCTGCCGATCGGCAGTGCTCCGAAAATCCGCCTGAGAAAGTAGGGCAAGCGTGATCGGCATGCTGTAATGCACGAAAAATTTCAGGGAGTATGAAGCGATTCTCATAGGTGTGCGACTCGTTCACTGAGTTGCCAGTCGGTGTAGTATCAAAAGTATCGGCAACTCATGCTGAAGAACTTTGATCTTTCTCTAAATTTTGTGAAATAATGTATCGACCTTGTTGGAAGTAGTGAGGTTGTATAGGATATAGGAAGTAAATGATGAGGGAATGTCAATAGCCTGGGAATACGCGATGATACAAGCGATGATCCGGCGTTTTCGTGTTCCGCTGTGTTTGGCCGGACTGGCCTCAACAACAGCGGTTTTTCTAGGGGCTCAGGCTCCAAACCTTAATTCCACACAGGTGGATCAGGTCACGGCCCGGCTCGTATCTCTGATAGTAGAGAACAGCCACATCTCAAAGCCCAAGATCGATGACGAAATTTCCAAACGCTGGGTTCGCAACTTCGTAAAGTCGTTGGATCCTCAGAAGCTTTACTTTCTGAAATCCGAAGTCGATGGTTTCATGAAGCAGGAAACCGCCCTCGACGATCAAATCAAGGACGGCAAGATCGACTTCGCTAAAGAAGTTTTTGACAAATTTTTGGCGAAAGCTGACCAGACCCAATCTTGGATTACAGATTATCTCAAGCAGGACATGGATTTCACGGTCGACGAGTCGATCCCCGAAAATCCTGACAAAATTGAATATCCAGTCAGTGACGACGAGCGTAAGGATCGATGGAGAAAGCGGATCAAACTTGATCTGCTCCAGTATAAGATTGATGATACGCCGATCACAGAAGCCCGTCAAAAATTGACAGTTCGTTACAAGGACCGTCTCCGAGCTTTCAAACAAGTCACGACTAACGACCTTCTCGAAATCTATCTGACATCTTTGCTGACCTCGATCGACCCTCACAGCAGCTATATGTCTCCGAGAACCTGGGAAGACATGCTCCAGAGCCTTCGTCTGGAACTTGAAGGAATCGGCGCATCACTCTCAAGCGAAGATGGTTATGCCACAATCAAGGAAATCGTCCCTGGTGGAGCCGCCGATAAGGACGGACGCCTTCAGGTCGAAGACAAAATTGTTGGGGTGACCAAAGATGACGGGACTGAGGAAGACCTCATTGAGAAAAAGCTCAGCGATGTCGTCCGCAAAATTCGCGGTCCAGCCGGCACAAAAGTTAACTTGATCGTTATGCCAAACGGCACACGTGAACGCAAGATTTATGAGTTGACCCGCCAGAAAATCGAGCTTAAAGAACAGCACGCTAAGGGCAAATTGATAGAAACCAAGGGGACTGACGGCAAGCCCATCAAAGTGGGTGTGATCAGCCTGCCGGCCTTTTACGGCGATACACAAGCCGTATTTCAGGGCGACCCGAATGCAGTGAGCGCAACGCTTGACTGCAAGAAGCTGATCAACGAATTCAAGCAGCAGAAAGTCGATTGCGTTCTGATCGACCTCCGAACCAACGGCGGTGGCTTGCTTCAGGAAGCTATCACTCTCTCTGGACTCTTCATTGATAAGGGGCCAGTTGTTCAAGTGCGTCAGGCCTCCGGTGTACGTCATCTTGACGACGAAGTGGCTGGAGCAGAATGGACCGGCCCGATGGCTGTCATCATTGACCGTACAAGTGCCAGTGCTTCAGAGATTTTCGCAGGCGTGATTCGCGACTACAATCGTGGCTTAATCATTGGCGATTCGAGCACATTCGGAAAAGGTACGGTTCAAAGCATCGTACCCTTGAATGAACAGGTTCGAATCAAGCAACCTGACCTTGGTGCTTTGAAACTGACAATCCAGCAGTTCTATCGCGCCAATGGCGAAAGCACTCAAATTGAAGGCGTAAAGCCCCACATCCACATCCCTTCGGTTCGCGATCAAGCGGACTTTGGCGAAGGCAAGATGGATTTCGCACTCAAGTTCGACAAGGTTCCATCCCTCGAACGCGAAGATTTCAACATGGTTCCTCCGGAACTCGTGAGCAAGATCACTCAGGCTTCTTCCGATCGCCGTGCGAAAGACGAAAAGTTCCAGAAGCAGGCAGAGACAATTCGTAAGTCGATTGATCGCAAAAAGCGTGAAATCATTCCTCTGAATGAAGCCAAGTTCCGTGCCGACTTCATTCCTGAAGATGACCACGACGAAAACAATCCGGACAAGCCGAAGTCAAAGGATAAAGACAAGCCAAAGAAGCGTTTTGTAGAACGCAATATTTGGGAAAGCGAATTCTACAACAACGAAGTCATGAGAATCGTTGCTGATTACGTCGAGTCCATCAAGGCTCAGCCTAAGCAAATCAAGGCTGTCATTCGATAATCTACTCGATATCCTGAAATTCCCAAGCATCCAGCATCTATTGCTGGATGCTTTTATTTTGATTTATCTCCATAAAACGTGCCCTTCAGGGCAGTCATGACCTTGTCTTTACGCTTGGTTTTCGGGTACTTTATGTAGATCTGATTCCTCGATGAAAACTCTCTTCCATCACGGCTCGCCACACCATGCTTGGCCCAATATTCAACCGCGAAGTCCTGATTATCCCCAGATCCCAGCGTTTCTTCCTGACACGCGCAGGATATGGAGCCATTTTGCTGGTCTTGATCTGGACTGGCTGGCAAATCATGATCGGTTGGCGAACCGTATACGAGGTCGGAATTCTGGCCCGATTTGAACAGATTCTGTTCCGTGCTTTGGTCTTGACCCAACTCCTGATGATGCTCTTTTTTGCTCCGATCGCAGCGGCCACCTCCGTAGCTCACGAAAAGGATCGCCGAACATTCATCCTGATGCTGATGACCGACATGGCGGACTGGGAAATCATTCTCGGCAAGCTCGGCTCAAGCCTCCTTCTGATCACCGTTCTGCTCGCTGCCGGATTGCCCGTTTTGGCAATCAGCCTTTTATTGGGCGGAATATCACCGAGCCAACTACTCCAGATAGAGTTGGTCACACTGGCCACGGGGATCGTTGGCGGCTCCGTCGGTCTGATTGTCGCAAACTGGCGCGACCGGACGTTCCAATCACTAGCACTGACTGTACTTGCCGTTGTCCTTGGCCTGGCAGCCATCGAAGTGGTCGGCCTGATTGTACCGTTCCAGATTAACAATCAGCCCGTTTCCGCATTCCTTGACCCGTTCCGTGTGACTTCCATGATCATGGAGTCGACCAGCTCTGCCCTGCTCTTGCCGGTCACAATCAGCTTCATCATTTTCGCTCTGGCGCTGGCCCTGATTCTGAATGTGAGCTCCATTTTCATGCTCCGTCGCTGGAATCCTGGCCGAAATGAACCTCGCGAACAGAGGGAAGCTCCGAAGGCTGAAGAGTTGATCGAAGTCGACGAAACCGTCATGGATGCTGCGGAATACAACTCGCGGCTGAGCGACAAATTGGCCGAAGGTTTTGCCACCTCCACGCAAGCCGATGACTCCACCGGTCTGGCCGTTCCTCGCAGGACTCACAGGCGGGTCACAGGAAGCCAGCGGGAATATCGCCATGCCTGGAACAACCCGATCCTCTGGCGCGAGTTCGCTACAAGGGCTTATGGCAACAAGCCTCTAATGATCAAAGCAGCTTATCTTGTTGCTGTTGCAATGTTTGCGTCCTACATCTTCACTGGCGTAAATGCTCAGGGTGATGCGTGGAGAGTGACCAGGGCCATGGTCCCATTGGGGATTCTCAGCCTCTTGCTGATCAATGCCCAAGGCGTGACTTCGCTGACCAGCGAGCGTGATATCGGTGCCCTTGACCTTCTATTGGTTACAGAACTGACTCCAAAACAGTTCATCTACGGGAAGCTCTATGGAGTGCTTTACAACACCAAGGAAATGATCCTTGCTCCGATCATTTTGACTTGGATCATGGTCGCGATTGGCAGGATTGGCTCGGAGTCGGCGGTTTTCGTGACCCTTGACTACCTCCTGTTCGTCCATTTCGCCGCCATGCTTGGGATCCACGCAGCCGTGACTTACACGAATAGCCGGACAGCCGTTGCCAATAGTCTCGGCACCATGTTCTTTCTGATGATCGGGATCCTTTTCTGCGCCTATCTGATCATCCTTTCCAACCGCGAATTTGGTCGCCAGTTGCTGAGCTTCCTGATCTTCCTCGGAGCCGGCAGCGTAGCCCTTTTCGGCTCGCTTGGTTCACGGAACCCCTCAAGAGCATTGGCTATTGTGTCGATTCTTACCCCTTTCTGGACATTCTATTGCATCATCAGCCTGATCAATGGAGATGCGGCAGCCGCATTTATTGTCTCGATCGGGATCTATGGATTCGCCCTCCTGGCCATGCTCGTACCAGCAGTCAGCGATTTCGATATCGCCCTCGGCCGCACCAGCGCCATACAAGGTTGATGGACAAAACATCAGATTAGCCATGGAATGACGCAGAATTACACGGAAATTAAACCCTAAACCCCAATCGCGGTCAGAAGTGGATTTCTGTAGTCACGGTCCCCTGACCGGGCGGGCTTTGCCGTTTCAGTCAATAGGTATGTGACATACCACATAACGACAGTTTGCATCGTTCTAAAAATCAAAGCCAAAGCCCGCCCTGTCAGGGGACATTGCCTACATAACACGTTGTTAATTTAAGGATTATGAATCGCCATTGGGCTTCGCCCCAAACTCCAGATTTCAGAATGAGAGGGGGATAAAAGGAGACTTCGAATTGGTCGAAGGAATCCTCCTGAAGACTATGGTATTTATATCTGTGTAAATCTGTGTTTGTCCGCGTCTATCATTTCCATTTGTAAAAAATCCGCCTCAGTGGATCTGTGGCGGATGATTTTGATTTTCCAAGGCCTGTCGAGTTCAATTACTTCGAGCCAAGCTGACGAATGTAAGCGATCAGGTCGGCGAAGTCCTGTGGGTTCAGGCCTTGCTCAAGCCCTTCAGGCATCAGCGATTGGCCTGTTGAACGCACCTCTTCCACCTGACTCTTGGAAACAGTTTCCATCACGCCCTCAGCACGCTTCAGAACAAGGCTGTTGGTTGATTCCGATGCGATCAGGCCGGTGAGAATTCTACCGTCCTTCATGGCCACGCTGTAATTCACATATTGCGGAGCGATCTCGCGATTAGGTTCCAGAATGTGGCCTAAAAGATCGGCTGGACTTCGTGAAACGACGGTGATCAAATTCGGGCCAACTTCAGCACCCACGGCTGAAGTGCCTGCTTTGTGGCAAGTGGCACATGCTTTTTTGAAGACATTTTCACCAGACTGAATTTTGCCAGCAAGAGTTGTGGCAGGAGCAAAGTTTTTCAGAACCTGATCCCTTGAAACACTTGGCAGTGAGCCAAAAACAGCCTTGGCTCGTTCGGCAATTCGAGTGTCTTTTGATTCCAGCAACTGCTTGCGACGAGCGATATCCAATTCTGTGGGCGCAATGGTGCCAGCCTCCATGGCATCCATCAGGCTCGTCAATCTGTCCGATCTGGTGACTAAGGCCTCGACCACTTCGCGACGCTGAGTCGGGCCGAGGACAGACCAATGTGAGATCAGACGGCTCGAAACCTTTGAAGTGTTTGAACTGGAAAGAGCCTGAATGGCTGCCATTTGGATGGCAAACGGATTCTTGTTCGAAAGCATGGAATCGCAAGCGTCAGAAAAGGCTTCAGCCGATCCAAGTCGGGCCAGTCGCAGTGCACTCATTCGGGCTGACGGTGTGGCCGAAGTGTTTTTCATCGTGGAAATTGCAGTTTCGATCCGTTTCTGAAGGACTGGCTTTAGCTCGGCAGGCATGATGGCATCGAGATTCTTGCCAGTGCGTTCTGCACCTACGGAAAGCCCATTCAGAACAGAGTTTGCGATGGCTGACTCATATTCTGGCGAGAACGCCAATCTTAAAATCCCAGCCAGACCGGACTGTTCTCCGCGTGCTGCGATCAGAGATGCTAACTGCTCAGCCCAACTCGACTTATTCGTATCAGTTGAATCACTTTTCAGAACTGCCTCAAGAAACGGCAGTTCGCGGCCATTCAGGGAGGTCAAAATTGCGGCCTTGGTCCAGGTGTCGTCGATTGACAGTTTGGAAAGAGCATTCACAGCAGGATCACCCGGCAGTTCGCCAAGCGAGAAAGCGACTTGTAGTTTCACAAATCCGTCTTTATCTTCAGCCAGCTTCAGAAGTGCTTGCGCCACAACCGGATCGGACTTCAGGAACGGCTCGCTCAACCTGGCAGCCTGTTCACGAATCCCGGCGTTCTCATGTGTAAAGCCGGGTAAAAGTGTAGCTGGCTTGAGTTGACCAAGGGCCGCCAATGTCCACAAAGCATGAACCCGGCCGAGGTCAGATTTGGAACTTGTGGCCAAATTCTCCAACGCCGGAGTGACCGAAATATCGGCCCTTTCGAGAATGAGCCGCTGGGCTGTTTCACGCCACCATGCATCGGGATCAGCCAGAACTGGTACCAGTTCGGCGGAATCAGCGTTTTCCAAAGAAGGCTTTGAACGTGGGCTAAATCCTTCATGAACAAGGTGGTAAAGCCGTCCGCGATTTTTCCCGCTGGTCAGGTCGAGGTGCTTTTTAATCGGTTCAGGAATGGAGAACGGATGCTCAATTGTCTCGCGATACATATCCAGAACCATCAAGGTTCCGTGCGGTGTGTTCGCAAAATTCACGGGCCGAAACCAGTTGTCGGTTGAGGTGATAAACTCCACACCGGTATCTGCTCGGGTCGCTTCATAGTGACTGCCCGATTTTGCTAACGTCTTTCTGTGGATTAGATTACCACCAACATCGCCGATAAAGACATTGTTGCGATATGGTTCTGGATAGGATGTTCCACGATAGACTGTGACACCGGTTGCGGACGTAAAAAATCCGGTTGCCACTAGTTCAGTAGCAGGTGCGCGTTTGCGGAAATCAGGGTCTGAGGCTCTTTGACGGGTACGAACAATTCTCCAAGGCTCAGCCTGACTTGTCCGATAAACCGGGCCAGCGGCCCCTTCTTTGGGAATGTCGAGCAGAACGGAGTTTTGGATTAGGAACGGATTCCGCTCCAGATAGTGCGAAGGGATCATGATCTGGCGGATATGATTGGAATTGTTACAAACAAACCGGTGACCCCAGTCGTCCAGCGAATGGCCGAATTGGCCGCCCCCGGAGATCGCTTCAAAAGCGGATCCATCAGGCTTGAATCGGAAGTCGCGGCCCCTGACGGACACCGTTTTCCCGGTCGTATGGTTCTTGATTTCGCCGCCATTACCTCCGGCAGAGCCATAAATCCAGCCATCCGTGCCCCAGAGCAGGCCGTTGAGAAGTGCCTGTACATTCTGGGTGCCGAAGCCGCTGAAGACGACTTTTCTGGTATCAGCCACTCCATCTCCGTTGTCGTCGCGAGCGTAGATAATCTCGGGCGGGGCGGCGACAAAAACGCCATTTTTGTAGGGGACTACGCCTGTGGGCCAATCAAGCCCTGTTAGAAAATCGCTACCTTTGTCGAAAATGCCATCGCTGTTGGTATCTTCAAGCAGGCGGACTTTGCCAGTCGGCTTTTCTTCAGGAAAAGGATAGCCCCGCATTTCGACAACATAAGCTCGGCCTAGACCGTCATAAACCATGCTGACAGGGTCAGCAACGAGCGGTTCTGTGGCGGAAGGAACCAGTCGAAAACCTGGCCTGATGGCGAAGGTGGAAAGAGCTTTGTCAGGTTCTACAGCCGGTATGCGCGGAAGTTCACCTGCAAGATCTTCTTGAGCTTTCGATTGCTGTACAGTCAGGAATCCCCAAAACGCGCTTGATGCCATAAAAAGACTCAAACCAGTACGGAATCGCGGCGAATTGATCATTAGGATCCTCAGAATTTGGGAAGAGGGTTGGAATACCAGTTGGCCGGGAGGCGAAAAGGTCTGTTATGGCATCTTTTCAGCATCGGCAGGTCCAGAAAGTCAGCGCTTTCCCTTGATTGATTTATAACAAATCCGCAATTAAACAAGAAAGATAAAAGACGATAGAAATCGCCTTTTATCCCAGATTTTGCAAATCAGCTCGATTTGACGTACTACCGTTGAGTCAGTGGGCGTGGCCGTGACCATCATCCACAGGGGCAGCCTTGATTTGAGCCGTTCCGCGTTTGTAAGGGAACTGAATCTGGGACGCATACCAGTTAAACTTTCCAGCCGTTTTTTCGCCCTTGATTTCTACCATGAGATATTTAGGTTCGTTGCTCGACTCTTCATGATGGTCATGATCATCGCCCTCTTTGTGTACGTGTGGTGCAGCAGGCGCAGTCACAGAATATAGGGCAAACGCGTAAGGCGTGAGCAGGTCATAACCTGCAGCTTCGACATCCATGAATTCCAGTTTAGCACCTGGTAGTGAGCGGACTGCAACGATCTCATTCAGCGGTTTCATCTCGTTTTCGTGCTGAACCTTGGATTCAGGAGCCGTGGTGATTCGTTCCGCAGCGGCTTTGTCAGGTGTCAAATCGCCACGTTGGCTGGTCGGAATTTTGAGGAAAAGCATTTCATTGGCACTGCCAGTTTGAAGCACTTGCTCAAGATTCTTGGCATAAGCGGTCACTTCGTTATTCAGTTTGATCTTGTATGCATAGCCGGTGGTCACCGAAACCAGAGTAAAAATCACGGCGAGACCGATACCAGCCTGAGCAATTTTCTGGCCGGTGTAGATGTCTGCATAACGATTGATTCTTCGAAGCGCGGTGGCTCCAAAAAAGATTGCCAGGAGTGGAACGAAAATGAACTTCCAGTCCACAAACATGAGGGCCGAAAGGCCACCCATGATGGCGCTGAAGATGGCAGAGCCACTGATGGCTTTGTAGCCAGATAGTTCGTTTTCGAGACCACTTGTCGTAAATGAGCTGTCAGCGGTGGAGTTGGCCATAGGTCGCCTCAACCCAAATTGGAGTAGATCATGGAAGTTAGAGAGAAGAAGACAGAGGCAAACGGGTGATCCGGAATCGAATCAGGCCGATCAGTTCTCGGATCATTCAGCGGAGGAGGTGGGATTCGAACCCACGGACGAGTTACCCCGTCGCCGGTTTTCAAAACCGGTCCTTTCGTCCACTCAGGCACCCCTCCGGACGAGTTGCGATCCATCAGATGGATTCGCTTCACCAATACTATACCATCAAAATCTCAATCCACCAACTCTTCCAGAACATCTTCGACCACATAAATTGGAGCATTCACCGTTACAGCAAGCGCAATTGCATCGCTGGGGCGGCTGTCCACTTCAAGAGTCTCGCCGTTATGGATGATCTTTAGTTTCGCAAAATACGTCGCGTCTTTCAACTCCGTTATGTGGACTTCTGCAATTTCGCCACCCATTTGATCGACAATATTCGCGATCAGGTCGTGCGTCAGTGGCCTCGGCCCACGATTGCCTTTGACCCTTCGATCAATGCTCGTAGCTTCAAACAGGCCAATCACGATGGCAAACGATCGCTCGCCATCAACTTCCCGTAAGAAGATATACTGTTGGTCGGCATTCTCGTTGATGATGATGCGCGACAACTGCATTCGAACAGCCACTTTGACCGCCCCTTCGACTTAGACTTGACTTCGTACCTCAAGAATAGAGCACAGCATACCTCAACGTCAACCTGAAAGCCGTATTTCTCAGGCTTTTTCAAGGTTCGACAAGAGTTCCTGCACCGATGCCCGGCGCGAGGCCAACTCATCTCGCTTCTGCCTCTGCTGCGCCACAAGTTCCGCCGGTGCACGCTCTATGAACGATGCGTTGCCAAGCTTTCCGTCAATTCCGGCAATCTGTTTATCCAAGTCCTGCAACGACTTCTGATGCTTGATCCGTTCCGCATCTTTGTCGATAAAACTGCCCAGAGGGACCAGGATTTCCATCTTTTCAAGAACCTTGGCCGCCAGTTCACCACGTTCGCGAGAGGCTTCCACCTCTGCTGGGAGTCCTGCGGATTGGTCAAATAACTGCCATGCACCAATTCCCGCCAGTGTCTGGAACATGGTCAGACCGGCTGTCATCGCGGCCAGATCAGTGCCTGCCACACGAATCACTGGCTCTGGCCTGGCATCACGCGGCAAGTTTCGTTCAGCCCTGATGTTACGAAGGGCCGAAATTCCTTCCTTCCACATATCCACTTGTGATTTTGCGGCTGTATCGAGCAAGAAATCCTCTGGCTTGGGCCATGCGGCGATACAAATGCTTTCCGCAGCAGGACGGGTCGCAAAAAGACCGCGTTTCGGGGCCACAACCGCCAGAGATTGCCAGATTTGCTCTGTCACGAACGGCACGATCGGGTGCAGAAGCCTGACCAGAGTGTCCAGCACCTCCACAAGAACGGCCTGTGCCACAGGACGTGCGTCCGGATT